>JALZJA010000242.1 GCA_030860005.1 Actinomycetota bacterium | reverse complement strand
GTGCAGCTCCCCGATCCGATAGACGTCGATCGGCGGCATCGACGCGCCGCGGCGCTGCGCGTCGGCCATCTGCTCGAAGCGATGGCGCACCCGCCCGGAGGTGGGGCGGAACTGACGATCGAAGTCCTTGCGGCGGTCGACCGTGCCGACGATCGAGTCCAGCGCGATGAGCTGGACGCCGAGGTCGCGCTCGCCGACCCGGCCCAGCGCGGCGACGACCTCGTCGAAGGGCAGCAGGACGTTGACGTCGGGCTGGCCGCGCAGGATCGCCGACACGCGGGCGAGCGCCTGCCGGCGGCGGGCGCGCAGGAAGTCGTCCTGGGCGTCGGCGGTGGGAAAGCCGGTCTCGCGGGCCATCCGTCCATTGTGCCCACCGCGCCCCTTGGGGACGCTGCGAGGCCGGCGCGGCGGGCGACCCGCTAGGTCAGCGACGCGCAGACCACCAGGGCTACGGCGAACTGCAGCGCCGCCGAGACCACCGTCGCCGGGTGCAGCTTGTGACCGCCCAGGCACACCACGCTCAGATTCCCGGGGGTCAGCAGGTCGAGCAGCAGGAACCCGACCGCCTGGGCGGCGACGCCGACGGCGCCGAAGATCGCCGCCTCGTCGAGGCCGTCCCAGCCCGACCCGGTGAAGAAGATCGCGAACCACAGGATCAGCCCGAGCGAAAGGAGCGACGACGCGGCCAGCACCGCCGCGTTCATGTTGCCGTCCATGACCTGCTCGCCCAGGCTGCCCGGCGTCAGCAGGTCCACAACGAAGAATCCGACGAGGAGCACGCCGAGGCCAACCCCCGTGTACGCGAGCACCTGACCGACGAGTTCTGGCGTGTCTGGCATGGTCTGTCCTCTCCCTATGCGATGACGTGCGGCACGAACCGCGACGTGTTTGTGGTCAGCAGGCCGTCCGATTCGCGGATGCCGAGCCCGGCGGGCTCCATATCAACCGTCCAGACGCCGAGCACGGGGTGTCCACCCGCGCCGTAGTCGCCCAGGTCGGCGTACTGCTGAACGACGAACCCCTCGTCGCCATATCCCTGGTCCGGTCCCTGCTCGACGACGTCGCCGTCGCGCACGACGAGGGCGTTGGCGCCCTCACGGGCCAGCAGCGGCTTGCGCACGAACGTCGTGAGGCTGTCGGGCTGCTCGCCGTCGAACCACGCCGGCAACACGTGCGGGTTCTCGGGATAGAGCCGGTGCAGCACCGGCAGGATGCCCTTGTTGGACCACAGCATCTTCCAGATCGGCTCGATCCACAGCGTCTGGCCCTCGGCGTCGCCCATCCGCTCGAGCGCCTTGAAGGCGAAGTCCTCGTTGACCATCCATTCCCACGGGTAGAGCTTGAAGGCCGTGCGCACGGGGCGGTTGGAGAGGTCGACGAAGCCCTCGTCATCGAGGTAGCCGAGGCTCTCGATCGCCAGCACCTCGCATGTCAGGCCGGCCGCGCGCGCCGTCTCGGTGAGGTAGCCGATCGTCATGAAGTCCTCGCCGGAGTGCTCGCCCGCGCTGTGCAGCATGTGGACGCGGTCGCCCGGAAGCCGCTTGGCCTCGTCGAGCTCCTTCCAGCGCGCGATGAGCATCTCGTGCAGCAGGTTCCACTGGTCGACGCCCTCCCCGAAGACGTCGACCGCCCAGTGCCACTGCACGGCCGCGCATTCCAGCAGGCCGGTCGGCGTGTCCGCGTTGTACTCGAGCAGCTTCGGCACGCCGTCCGGTCCGTAGGCGAAGTCAAAGCGGCCGTAGAGCATCGGCGGCTCGCTCTCCCACGTCTCCTTGATCTTCGGGACGGCCCACCCTGGGATTCCCATCGCCGAGAAGAGGTTCTCCTCGATGATGTAGTCGCCGGCCTCGACGAGCATCTCCATCATCAGCCGCGCGACCGCTTCGGTCGAGTAGACCTCGTCGGTGGTCAGCGAGTAATGCGCGCTCTCGTGCCAGTAGGAGATCTCCTCGCCGTCCGGGAGCGGCGTCTTCCAGTAGATGAGCCCCTGCGACTCGATCGTCGCGGGCCAGCCCTGACGGGGTTCGATGTCGTGGCGGTCCATCAGCGCGGAGCGGCGGCTCGAGCGACGCGCCTCATCCTCCGCCGCTCAGGGAGCCGCCGCCGACGGCGCGGCCCGTCGAGCGCCCGACGCCGGTGTCGGTGGCGCTCGCGCCGAATCCGCCGCGCTGCGCGACGGCGGTGGTATCGGTCGAGTTGATGCGGTCACCGCCGGAGGGCACGCGCGAGCCGCGGCCCAAGCCGCCGGCGCCGTAGTACCAGAAATGGCTGGCGCTGGTTCCGTCGCATTCGCGGTTCTCGACGATCTCGTCGTTGCGGTCCACGCAGTAGGCGGTCTCCTCCTTCTGCGTCGGGCCGCAGGCGCTGAACGCGGCCGCCAGCAGAGGTACGACCGCCAGATTGACGGCCTTACTGCGCTTCATGAGCCTTCCTCCGTTCGCTGATGGGCCGCCCGCAGCGCATCGAAGCCCCGCAGTCTCGCGCACGAGATACGGGTGGGCAAGGCCGTCGTTGTGCCCTAGACTTGGCAGCGCATGACGCAGGCGCTCGACCTTTCCCTGCTTCTTCTGCTCCCCCGCTAGGGGGAGCGTTACGCGTGGCGGCCGCACTGCCGCATACCCAGCGAGAAGCAGCCCGTCGAGCCTTTCCAGCA
>JALZJA010000368.1 GCA_030860005.1 Actinomycetota bacterium | reverse complement strand
CCGGCACGGGTTGCCGATGTCGCGCGCCAGCGCCTGGAGGTCGAGGTCGGACTCTCGCGCCTGCTGGGCCTCACGACAAACGACGACGCGGTCGCGGTGCGCGTACCAGACGTCGGACCCGTCTGGCTGGGGCTGCCCGACAGCCAGCGCGTCGTCGACACCCTCCGTGAGGGCCATTACCGGCGGGCGTCTGAGCGCTGGTCCACGGTTACGCCGCTCGTCCACTCTCGCTATCGCCCCCGTAAGGGCGAACAGGCGCTGTTCGAACAGGTTGCTGCTGAATGCTCCGATGTGGGTCTCCCGGCGCCCGCCCGGGTCGCGGTCCGACGCGTCCCGCGCTTTCGGGGAGGACCTGGCGCGATCAACCGTCGCGGCTTGCCCGAATCGTGGACCGGGCCGCTGCGCGGTCCGCACGCCCATCTCGACCTTTGGTTCGAAGAGGCGGTTCGCGGTCCCGTACTGCTCGGCCGCGCCCGCCACTTCGGCCTCGGGCTGTGCCGGCCGTTCGACGACGAGACGCCTCACAGCGAGCGATGATCTCCTTTCGCGACTTTCTCAACTCTGCTGACAACGGTGCCGAGCGCACCCCCCATCCGTGGCAGGAGGCGCTCGCGGCGCGGCTCGCCGCCGGCGAGCCTCCGCGCGCGATCGTCGTCCCGACCGGCGGCGGCAAGACCGTCACGATTGAGGCGCTGCTGTGGGCGCTTGCCGTCCAGGCCGACCGCTCCCCGATCGAGCGAACCGTCGGCGTCCGCACGGTCTGGGCGATCGATCGGCGCATTCTCGTTGACGAGGTCCACACGCGCGCGACGTACCTAGCCGACCGGCTTGCCGCGGCGCTGGGCGATGCCGGGGATGACCTTCACGAGATGGCACGGCGCCTGTCATCCCTGGCCGGCGGGAGTGGCGCTGAGCCGCTGCGTGTCACCCGCTGGCGTGGCGGGGTCACGCGCGAGTCGCGCGGCCACCATCCGTTCCAGCCCGAGATCATCACCAGCACGGTCGCTCAGATCGGCTCGAGCCTGCTGTTTCGCGGCTACGGCGTGGGTGAGCGTTCGCTCGCGCTGGAGGCTGGACTGGCCGCCGTCGACACGACGATCTGCCTCGACGAAGCCCACCTCGCTGAGCCGTTTCGGCAGACGATCGACGCGATCCGCGCGATCCGCGACCGTGAGACGATGGACCTGCCGGGCCTGCGCGCGATCACTCTGACCGCGACACCGGCGGCAGGTGTCGCAGACGCAGATGTCCATGGCATAGGCGACGCCGACCGCGCCGCGCTCGGCCCCCGACTTACGGGTGAGAAGGTCGCTCGCCTGGTGGAGCCGGCGTCCGATCGTGCCGCCGACCACGTGGCGGCGCTCCTCGACGCCGTCTCGGCGCACCTCGACGCGGGCGCCTCGACGATCGCCTGTGTCGTCAACACGGTTCGCACCGCTACCGAGGTCGAGGCCGCGCTCTCGCGTCGGCGACCGGACGTAGACCGCGCTCTCCTCGTCGGCCCCCAGCGCCCGGCCGACCGCGAGCGGCTGCTCGCCGAGTACCGCGCTCGACTCTTCGAACGGGCCATTACCGACACGCCACTCGTGTGTGTGGCAACGCAGACGTTCGAGGTCGGCCTCGACGCCGACGTCGACGCTCTCGTGACGCAGTCGGCCTCGGCGTCGGCGATCGTTCAGCGCCTCGGCCGCCTGAATCGCGCCGGGGCAGGTCCCGGGCGAGCGACGATCGTGCGCGACACGCTGGCACCGCTGTATGAAGAGGATGAGCCGCCGGCCTGGCAATGGCTGCGCTCACTCGAGCGGCCGGACGGAACGCTCGACGTGTCGGTCGCCGCGCTGATGGACGACGCCACGCGTCCAGCGGTGGCGAGGCTGCGATCCGCTCCTGGGCTCACTCCCGACGTCGTCGAACTGCTCGTCCAGACGGCCCCACGGCCCGCGCGCATGGCCGACCCCGACGTGGAGGTGTTCCTGCGCGGCGCGGAGGAGCAGCCATCGACCGATGTCGGACTGTGTTGGCGCTGCGACCTACGTATCGATGACGACTTGCAGTCCGGGCGCTCGTACCGCCAGGCGTTGCTTCGGCTCGTGCCACCTGGGGGGGAGGAGATCGTGACGGTCAGCATCGCCAGAGCGCTCACCCTGCTCCGGGCGTTGCGCGCTCCGCGGGCGCAGCTCGCGGCGCTGGGAAGGATCGGGCTCGACACCCCCGATGTCGAGGGCGGCGATGAGGGCGACGTCGTCGCCGCGAGCTATCTCCCTACGTCGGGACGTGATGACATGGACGCTCCCAGACGGCTCGTGGTGCTTCGCGGTCGGCGCGAGCTGTTCGAGGTGACACTCGATGGCAGCGGGGATTCACAGCAGGACTCGCGGCTGCGGGATATCCGTCCCGGCGACGTGCTCGTGCTGCCGTCGAGGGCAGGGGGATACACCCACGACGCGCTCGCGCCCGCATCGCACACAACCGTCAATGACGTTGCCGCTGACCTTCGCGCGGCGCGCGATACTTCGGTGTTGCCCGCCGCTCTTCGCCTCAGCGAGGAGGTACTCCGCGAGGCCGGCCAGAACCCCAAGCGCGTCCTGAGCGTCGCGCAGCGGTGTGATAAGGCGGACGGGAGCGCCGGCCTCGACACGCTGTGCGAGCTGCTCGGCCCAGCCGGTCGGCGATTTCGCGATCAGGGCGCGATCGAGCTGCTGCGAATCACCGAAGACGCGGAAACGCACCTAGGGGACATCGATCCAGACGACGACCCGGGCGCGCCCTTCGGGGATCTCGATGAGGACCGTGGGGAGGGCGATACGGACGAGCAGCCGCTCTTCGAGAACGAGGATCGCCCTGCCAGGCCCGCGTTCGTCCTCGTCGCCCGATCGGCTACGACCCGCTCGGGGCCAGCGGCGACGCCCGAGGAGATCCGTCCGGCCAGTAAACCGCCCCCAACGTTGGACGAACACGCGGCTGCGGTGGCCAAGCGCGCCGGTTCCTTTATCGCTGGCTCAGGCCTACCCGAACCGGTTGCCGCTGCGATCGTGCTCGCGGCCCGGGCGCATGACCACGGTAAGGGCGATCCTCGCTTCCAAGCATTCTTTCGGGGCGGCGTGCCGGCGTCGATCGGTGCCCCGATCGCGAAGAGCGTCTTCGGCACCGCGGACGTTCAAGCAGGCCGGGCAGCGCGCAGCGCGGCGGGCTTGCCGAGCGGGCTGCGTCACGAAATCGCTTCGGTCGCAGCACTCGCCGAGGCTGTCGCGGATGGGGGTGTCGACGGCATGCCGGACGAGGTCGACGCCGAGCTTGCGCTGCATCTCGTTGCAACCCATCACGGGCTCGGGCGACCGGTGCCGCGCGTACCGTCCACGCTCG
>JALZJA010000212.1 GCA_030860005.1 Actinomycetota bacterium | reverse complement strand
TCAACGACCCGGCGCTCACCGCGTCGCAGCCCGAGCAAGCGCTCGCCGCAAGCGCCGCCAACGCTCTCGGCCACGCCGTCGAGGGCCCCGCGACGATCCGATCCAGTCCCGTGCCCGCGCTCGCCGGCCACGAGGCGGCCCGCCTGATCGCAAGCGCCTACACCGCACGCGGCGCCCCCGATCGCGACGAGCTCGCGCTCGCCGCAATGCTGGCGGGCTACACGATCGACGCGTGTGGCTATGGCCTGCACCACGTGCTCTCCCAGACGCTCGCCCGCGTCGCCGGCGTGAGCCACGGGCAGGCCAACGCCGCGATGCTGCCGCACACGCTCGCGGCCCTGCGAAGCCGCGAGGCCACGGGGGCCGGCAGCCCCACGGACCTCGCTCGCGATCTCGCTAGGCGGGCCGGCGCCGAGCATCTGAGCGCGCTCGGGGTGAGCGAAGCGGATCTCGATGTGTGCGCCGATGCGGCGGCGCAGCGATCCGACCTCGACATGACCCCGCCGCGTCCCGACCGCGACGAGCTGCGCGCGATCTACGCCTCCGCCTTCTGACACGGCCCGCGCGCTACCGCGCCAGCCAATGTTGGAGATGATGCTCGAGGGCATCGAGGAGCGCGCGCTCGGCCGTCCCGTCGCGATCGCAGAGCGCCAACCGGCGGGGTCGGATCGGCGTTCGGCCCGTACGCGACGAACCTCGTGCCGGGTGACCGATTAGATCTTGAGCAGCACGACGGTGTTCAGGACGAACAGGACCGAGAACGCGATCGTCCAGCGGTTGAGATTGCGCTCGACGAGCGATCCGCCGCCGAACGGCCCCGAGCCGGTGCCGACGCCGAACGCACCCGACAGGCCGGCGTCCTTCCCGGAGTGCATGAGGATGAGGAAGATCACGATGACCGACAGCGCGACCTGGACGACCGAGAGGATGGTTTCCACCCCGTCAGCGTAGCGTCGGGACACACAGGAGGTTCCGCCGGCGAACTTCCGGACGCGTGTCCTAGGCTTCGGCCTCGTCGAGCTCGCGCAGGATCTCAGTCGCCTCGGCCCGCAGCTGGCGGTCGAGCGCGCGGTGGTCGTCCTGCGACAGCTTGCCGGTCTGCAGATCAAGCTGCGCGTCGCGGATCTCGCGGTACTTCGCGTCCCTGCGCGCGCGTAGCTCGGCGACCCGACCGGACAGCTCGCTGCTCGCGCGCTCGCCGCCCGAGCGCAGCGGCGCGTAGACAAGCCAGGCCACGGCGCAGATCACGGCGAGGATGACGAGCGCTGCGCCGACGTCCACTACGCCGGCCGGGCTTCGGTGCGCCCGAGGTCCTCGGCGACGCGAGCGGCGGCGCGAGCCGCGGCCCGCCTGCGCGCGGCGTCCGGCGCCGGCCACATCGCGACGAGCCCGCCGCCGAAGACGATCAGAGCCCCAAGCCAGATCCACGTGACGAGCGGCGAGACGATGAAGCGGAACGTCGCCGGCGGCGGGTCCGCGACGTAGGCGTCGATGAGGCGGTTTTTCAGCGCCGTGCCGAGCGCCGCCGCCTGATCCTGCGCGGACACCCCGCTCTTGGCGAGGTCGGTGAAGACCTTGTTGCCCTCCTTGATCGTCGGCTCCAGCTCCCGGATGTTCGGCGTCATGGCGGCCCACAGGTCGCGTCGCACGCCCGCCTTCAAACCGATCTCGCTCGTGGCCTCACCCGCGAAGAAGCGGCCGATCGGGCCAAGCCCTTCGATGTCGAGGGAGGGGTAGTAGCCCCGCTCTGGCCGCACCGTCGTGACCTTCTTGCCGTCCTTGCGCACCTCGACGACGGAGCCGAAGGAGATCCGCTCGAGGCTGCCCGCGCTTGAGAAGTCCACCCGCGACGTCGGCTTGACGTAGGTGAACTCGTAGCCGCCGACCCGCGCGGTGTCGCCCGGGCTCATGCGCACGTCGCGCGCATCTCGGAACGCCGTCGACGCGGCCACGCCGATGAACAGGACGGCCATGCCGACGTGCACGAGGTAGCCGCCGTAGCGGCGCCGGTTGCGCGCGACGAGCGCCAGCAGCGCGGCGAGCGGGTTCTCGCCGGTCATCGCGCGGCGCGCCCGCACGCCGCGCCAGAACTCCTGCGCGACGGCGAAGACGACGAAGCTGCCGGCGACGAACATCGCGAGCGCGAGCGGGCGCGACGCGGCGCCGAAGGCCGTCAGCACGACCCCGACCCCGAGCGCCAGCCCGACGGGAACGAGGAAGTTGCGGCGCGCGTTGGCCGCGGTCGCGCGCCGCCACGCGATGATCGGTCCGATGCCGCTGAGCAACACGAGCACGAGCGCGAGCGGCACGGTGTAGCGATCGAACCAGGGCGGCCCGAGCGCGCGGCGCGTGCCCGTCAGCGCCTCGGCGATCAGCGGCCAGAACGTTCCCCAGAAGACGACGAACGCCAGTGCCACCAGCACGAGGTTGTTGCCCAGGAAGACCGCCTCGCGCGAGAGCGTCGAATCGAGCCGGTGCTCGGAGCGCAGCGCCTCGCGCCGGTACACGACGAGCCCGATCGAGCCCGCGATCAGGACGCCGATCAGGATCACGAAGGGGATGCCGAGCGTCGACGCGCCGAAGGCGTGGATCGAGTCGAGGATGCCCGAGCGCACGAGGAACGTGCCCATGATCGCGAGGATCCCGGTCGCGAGCACGAGCGACACGTTCCAGATCTTCAGCATGCCGCGCTTCTCCTGGATCATGATCGAGTGCAGGAACGCGGTGCCGGTCAGCCACGGCAGCAGCGACGCGTTCTCGACGGGATCCCACGCCCAGTAGCCGCCCCAGCCCAGCTCGGCGTAGGACCAGCGCGCGCCGAGCATGACGCCGATGCCGAGGAAGAACCATGCCGCCAGCGCGAAGCGTCGCGTCGAGCGGATCCAGTCCGCCGCGCCCACCTGACCGGCGACGAGGGCGCCGATCGCGAACGCGAACGGGATCGCGAACAGCGTGTAGCCCGAGTACAGCATGGGCGGGTGGATCATCATGCTCGGGTGGCGCAGCAGCGGGTTGAGCCCCTTGCCCTCGCCCGGCACCATCTGAAGTTGGGTGAACGGCGAGACCTTGAAGACGAGCAGCGCCGAGAAGAAGGCCGCGAAGCCGAGCAGAACGGCGGTCGCATAGGGCGCGACGCGGCGGAGCTGACGGCGCGTCAGAAACAGCACGAGGCTCGACCACAGCGACAGGAGCCACAGCCACAAGAGCAACGAGCCCTCCTGCGACGACCAGGCGGCGGCGCCCTTGTAGAAGGTCGGCGTCGTCGTCGACGAGTGCGACGCGACCGTGGCGAAGGAGAAGTCGGAGCGTAGGAACGCGATCTCGAGGATCGCGAAGGCGCCGGTCGTCAAGGCCGCGATCGCGTAAACCGCGCGGCGGCCCGATGCGACCCACTCCGGCCGCCCGCGGATCGCCCCGTAGATCGACGCGCAGATCCCGTATGCGGCGGCGACGAGCGAGAGGATCAGCAGGGCGCGTCCGACCGTCGCCATGGCTAGCTCTTCTGCGTCTGGTCTTCGGTGAACTTCGACGGACACTTCGTGATGAGCGAGTCGCGCTCACCGACGAAGGTCGTGCCGTGCTTGCGGACGGTGATGATGACCTCGCGTCCCTCGCGGAACGGGTCGGGGATAGCGCCGCTGTAGCGCACCGGGACCGAGGTCATGCCGTCGCGGTCGCGCACGCGGAAGTCCACGCCGCCCGAGCGTTCCCGTACCGAGCCATCGGCGACCTTGCCCGTCAGCTGGTAGGACGCACCGGCCGACGCCGTCGCGAGCTGGCTTGGCTGGACGGTCTCGTTCGAGGCGCTCAAGCTCGTGTAGACGAGCGCGACGGCCAGGATCACGGCAGCGCCGAGCGCAACGACGAGCCGTATCCGGCGCTTTCGGGACGGATGCATGCGCCGCCCAGTATCGCATTCGGTCACGGGCCG
>JALZJA010000163.1 GCA_030860005.1 Actinomycetota bacterium | reverse complement strand
GGTCCACAACGACATCGTGCTCACCCGCGAGGACACGCGCACGACGACGCGCGAGTGGATGGTCGAGCACATCCCCAGGGGCGACTACATCCTCGTCGAGCCGCTCGTGCCACAGGAGTGGTACCGCGACGGCGGGCTGCCGGTTTCCGACCGCACCCAGGAGGGCTTTCGCTGGAGGCGCTTCATCCGCACGAAGGCCGACATCGAGCGGCTCGCCAGGCGCCATCCCGGCTCGCGCAAGAACGCCGACTTCGCCAACTACGCGTACACGCTCTTCCCGGACCTGTTCGACTACTACCGCCGCAACGGCGTCTGCTGGATCGTGTCCGGCTCGGGCCAGTCGGGCCGGGCGTTCAACAACCCCAAGCGCGTCCCCGCGGCGATCCGCTACTACGGCGCGCTCAGGCGCGAGGCGCGGCTGCGCTTCAGCGCGTCACCGTTCGGGCCACCCGGGTCCGGCCCCGACCACCCGTTTCAGTACGACCACACGTTCAACTACTACCCGCTGGACTACGAGCGCCCGGGGCCGGTCATGCGCGTCTACGAGCTGCGCGACTGCTCGCCGCAGCGCGGCGCGATCACGGAGCGCTGACAGATCAGCGCGGCGGGTGCGGACGGTTGCCTGTTGCTCCGGGACAGCCTCGTCCGCGCGTCGAGGGTGCGAGCGCAACCCGGTCGACGCCGGTGAGGCGATTCGGGCGGATGTCGGGACTCAGCGCGCCGCCAGGGTACGTTCGTGCTTTCGCTGGGCGACGACGGCTCGTAGCTCCTCCCAATCGACGTCCTTGAAGTTGTGCATGGGGCAGAACTTCGGGCCGCACATCGAGCAGAACTCGGCGGTCTTGAAGTAGTCGTCGGCGAGCGTCTCGTCGTGCATGGCCTGCGCGGTCTCGGGGTCCAGCGACAGTTCGAACTGCCGCCGCCAGTCGAACGAGAAGCGTGCCTGGGACAGCTCGCGGTCCCAGGCCGCCGCTTGCTTGGACCCGCGCGCGAGGTCCGCCGCGTGGGCCGCGATGCGGTAGGCGATTAGGCCCTGCTTGACGTCTTCGGGGTTGGGCAGGCCGAGATGCTCCTTGGGTGTGACGTAGCAGAGCATCGAGGTGCCGTGCCAGCCGACGATCGCTGCGCCGATCGCGGAGGTGATGTGGTCATAGCCGGGGGCGATGTCGGTGACCAGCGGGCCGAGCGTGTAGAACGGCGCCTCGTGGCAGATCTTCTGCTGGCGGCGGACGTTGTCCTCGAGCTGGTCGATCGGGACGTGCCCCGGGCCCTCGATCATCACCTGCACGTCACGTGCCCACGCTCGTAGGGTCAGTTCGCCCAGGGTGTCGAGCTCGGCGAACTGGGCGGCGTCGGACGCGTCGGCGATCGACCCCGGCCGCAGCCCGTCGCCGAGCGAGATCGACACGTCGTGGGCGCGGCAGATCGCCAGAATTTCGTCGAAGTGCTCGTAGAGCGGGTTCTCGCGCTTGTGGTGGACCATCCAGCGCGCGAGCAGGCCGCCGCCGCGCGAGACGATCCCGGTGACGCGGTGCTGGCAGAGCGGCAGGTGCTCGAGGCGAACGCCGGCGTGGATGGTCATGTAGTCCACGCCCTGGCGCGCCTGGTGCTCGATGACCTCCACCAGCAACTCGGCGGTCAAGTCCTCGGGACGCTTGACGCGCTCGATCGCCTGGTAGATGGGGACGGTTCCGATCGGGACCGTCGCCGCGTCGAGGATCGCCTCACGCGTCTCGTCGATGCGCTTGCCGGTCGAGAGATCCATCACCGTGTCGGCGCCCCAGCGCTCGGCCAGCCGAAGCTTGGCGACCTCCTCCCCAAGTGACGAGGTGGTCGGCGAGTTGCCGATGTTGGCGTTGATCTTGACCCGGGCGTTCAGACCGATCGCCATCGGATCCAGGGTGCGGTGGTGGACGTTGGCCGGGATAATCATCCGGCCGCGGGCGACCTCGTCACCGATGATCTGCGCCGTGAGGCCTTCGCGCTCGGCGACGCGCCGCATCTCGGGCGAGATCGTGCCCTGGCGGGCAAGGTGCATCTGGGTCCGACAGTCGGCATCGGACGAGAAGCTGCTGCGCTGCGGCATGGGCTTCCTCCCTTCGCTGGTATGAGCCAGATCAGGTTCGGCGGGTCGGCGCTAGGAAGCGCCATCTCAGCCCCTCTGACAGGGACCCCCCGGGGTGTGCGGACCCCAGAACCGTACCGATCCGTTGAGCTGCGAGCAGCGCCCGGTGTCGTGAGGCGGCGCGGTTGATGCCGCGATCGACAGGCTTGTCCTCGTGCTCGATCAACTGCAGCCGGTGGTGCTGAGCGCCACGGCGTGGACCGCTTCGTTGGCGATGCGACTGCTAGCCGACGTACACCGAGCAGACGAACAACCCCAGCCAGACCGCACCGAGCGCCTGTAGCGTGCGGTCGCCGAGGACGACCTCCTCGGGGCTGGATGCCTCGCCGCGCTCGACGAGCAGCGCGTAGCGCATGAGCGCGACGACGAAGGGCGCGATCGACAAGCCCCACCACGGCACGCCTGAGTCCGACGAGGGGTGCTCGAACGCCCACAGGCAGTAGGCGCCGACCGCCACGGCGGCGGACATCGTCCACACGAAGCGCAGGTACTCCAGCGAGTACTCGGCGAGCGCGGGGCGCGTCGAGGCATCGCCGATGTGCATGAGCTCGCCGTGGCGCTTGCCGGCGACCATGAACAGCGAGCCGAAGCAGGCGACGATGAGAAACCAGCGACTCAGCGGGATGTCGGCCGCCAGGCCGCCGGCCACGGCTCGGACGATGAAGCCGGAGGCCACGACGGCGATGTCGAACACCGGCAGGTCCTTGAGCCAGTAGGTGTAGGCGGTCGTCACGACCTTGTAGGCGGCGACGGTGACGCCGAGCTGCCAGTTGACACCGAACGCGACGACGAGTCCAGCGGCGAGCAGTGCCAGCGAGGTCGCGACGGCCAGCCGGACCGGCACGATGCCCGCCGCCACCGGCCGCCGGCGCTTGGTCGGGTGGACGCGGTCCTGCGCGATGTCGCCCACGTCGTTGAGCAGGTAGGTCGCGGCCGAGACGAGGCAGAACGCGACGAAGGCCAGCGACACGTCGGCGAGCACGGATCCCTCGTCGAGCACGCCGCCGGCGACCGGCGCCGCGAACACGAGCAGGTTCTTGACGAACTGCTTTGGCCGCATCGAGCGCACGAGCCCGCGCAGCACATCCGGCCCGCCCGCCCGCTGCGGCGGCGCTGGCTCGGGCGGGGGGTCCGCCACGTCGGTGGCGATCGCAGTCACGGGTTCACAGTGTCCCCGATCGACCGGCGCGCGGAGCGCGATTCGGTCGATCAGCAGCGGCGCTTGGAGAACGCGACCGCCAGCGCGGCCACCCCGGCGGCGACGAACATCGGCATGAGCGGCAGGTTGTAGCGCGCCTGCGACACGACGATCGCGTGCAGCAGCGTCGAGTACGCCGCGATGACGAACACCACCGCGAAGGTGGTTGTCAGCCGGCGTCTCACGAGCAGCGCGATGAGCCCGGCCACGCTGAGCGCGACGAGGAACCACTGGACGCTCCGCGTCGCGGTCGAGATGTAGTGCACGCCGCCGCCGCGGTAGTACCTCAGCCACATCCGCTCGACCTTCGAGAGCATCATCGCGCTGAACTCGATCGGGTCGCCGAGCCCGTACCTGACGAGGTTGCGGCGCGTCTCCTTCTGGAGCGCCTCATCGCGCGCCAGCTTCGGGTGGCGCTCGGCCACGAACCGCAACGCCGCACGCGCCGGGATCTTATGGATCCTCGTCATGCGGTACTCCGGGTAGCGCTTGCGCAGCTTGGGCTCGAGTGCCTTCTTCAGCCCGACCGTCGTCCCGTCGCCCGGCAGGTAGGTCCCGATGAACGCCGCCGGGGCGCTGCCCTTCGTCACCGGGACGAGAGTGCCATCGCGGACCGATGCATACACCGTCCACGGAAGGAGCACGCCGACGGCGGCGACCGCGAACGCGCCGGCCTGGCGCAGCGCCGCGCCCTTGCCCTGATCGCGCGCCGCAATGGCAACCACGATCGCGACGACCCCGATCGCGAACAGGAAGTCCGTGCGCGTCAGCACGAGCAGGCCGAACACGACCCCCGCGAGCGCCATCAGCCGCCACGAGCGCGCGCGCAGCGCAAGCACGAGCACCAGCGCCGCCGCGGTCGCCAGCGCCGCGCCGAGCGTCTCGCTCATGAGCGAGCCGTTGATCGCGATGAGCGGCGGATAGAACGCGACGAGCGCGGCCGCGCCGAGGCCGGCGACCGGGCCCGCGAGCAGCGCGCCGAGCGCGAACACGAGCAGCAGGGTGGCGGTCGAGACGATCGCCTGAAACCCGTAGGCGGCGGGCAGGTCGGTGGGCTCGCCGGCGTCGGGCTCCGATGGGTCGAGCTTGGACGCGACGGCGAAGAACGCCGGCGCCCCCGGCGGCCAGCGCAGGTCGTTGGCGTTGCGGCGCTGGTGGTAGTGACCGCGCGTGAGCGACGTCGCGAGCAGCGCATACGAGCGCGCGTCCTGCGAGACGTACGTCCTGTCGGGGTGCGCGGCCGCGAGCCCGCGCAGCGCGCCGCCGCTGACGACGATGAGCACGAGCAGGACGACGATCGTGCGCGGCGCGAGCGATCGCGATATGAGCAGCGGGGCGATCGCGCGCGACAGGCGGGCTGTCACGCGGACTCGAGGTCGCTGACCGGCCGCCGCGGGACAGCCCGGGACATGGGCGCACAAGCTACACGGGCGCACCGGTGGCTGCCCCGGGTACGGTTGCGCGCGCGATGAAGCGTCTCGGAGCAACCGCGTCGGCGCTGCGAGACCCGTTCGCGCTCGCGCTGCTCGGCGTGCTCGCGCTCGCGCTCGGCCTGCGGCTGTGGGGCATCCGCTACGGGCTACCGGTCGCCTACAGCATCGACGAGCGCTCGCACTTCGTGCCGCGCGCGGTGGCGTACTTCTCCAGCGGGTCGCTAGACCCGCAGTATCAGCTCAACCCGTCGGGGCTGATCGAGTGGATCGCCGCCTCGCTCGCCGTCGTCTACCGCTCCAGGCAGCGCGTCGTCGACACGTGGCAGACCGACCCGGGCGAGATCTGGACGATCGCGCGCATCGCGAGCGCGCTGCTGTCGACCGCGGCGGTCGCGCTCATCTACGCCGCCGGCGCGCGCCTCTATGACAGGAAGGTCGGGCTGCTGGCGGCAGCGCTGCTGGCAACGTGCTTCTTGCCGGTGCACTACGGCCACTTCGCGCTCAACGACGCCCCGTCGCTTGCCCCCACCGCGCTGGCGCTGTTCGCGATCGCCGGCGTCCTGCGCTTCGGCCGCGCGCGCGACTACGCCCTCGCGGGCATCGCGATCGGCTTCGCGGTCGGGATGAAGTACAACGCCGTCTACCTGTTGGCGCCGCTGCTGACCGCGGCGACGCTGCGCGCGACCGGCCGCTTCGACTCACTCGGCGCGCGCGGCGGCGAGCGGAGGATCGGCCCCGCGCTGACGGGGCTCGCCCTCGCGGGCGTCGGGACCGCCGCGGGCTTTCTCATCTCCGACCCATACGCGATCCTCGATCTCGCGCGCTTTCGCCACGACGTCGCGCACCTGTCGGACTACACGACCGGCGGGCTGCTGCTGGGCGAGACGCAGCGCAACGGACACCTCTACTACCTGTGGAGCATCGGCTGGGGCTTCGGCTTCGTGCCCGCGGCGCTGGCCGTCGCCGGCGGGGTGGTCCTGCTCGTGCGCGATCGCGTCAGCGCGCTGTTGCTAATCCCAGCAGCGCTGATCTTCTTCGCTTACATCGGGGCGCAGGGCCGCTACTTCGCGCGCTATGTCATGCCGCTGTTTCCGATCTTCAGCCTGCTGGCCGCGGTCGGCGCGATCTGGCTGGCGTCATGGCTCGCCGCCCGTGTGAAGCTTGCGGGCCGCCGCGCGGCGCTGCTCGCGATCGCCGTCGGCGCGCTTGCCTGCGCGCAGGGTGTGATCTACGCGGTGCACAACGACGTCGTCCTGTCGCGCGAGGACACGCGCACGGCGACGCGTGCGTGGATGGTGGCGCACATCCCCGCGGGCACGCGCATCCTCGTCGAGCCGCTCGTGCCGCAGGAGTGGTACCGCGACGGCGGCCTGCCCGTCTCCGACCGCACGCAGAGGGGCTTTCGCTGGACGCGCTTCATCCGCACGCGCTCGGACATCGAGCGGCTGGCCGAGCGCCACCCGCTGTCGCGCAGGAACGCCGACTTCCACAACTACCCCTACACGCTCTTCCCCGGCCTGTTCGACTACTACCGCCGTCGCGGCGTGTGCTGGCTCGTATCCGGCTCGGGCCAGACGGGACGCGCATTCAACAACCCGCGGCGCGTGCCCGAGGCGATTGCCTACTACACGCGACTGCCACGCGAGGCGCAGCTGCGCTTCCAGTCGTCGCCGTTCGGCGAGCCGGGAGACGGCCCCGAGCACCCCTTTCACTGGGACAAGAGCCACAACTACTACTCGCTGGCCTACGAGCGCCCCGGCGTGGTCATGCGTGTCTACCAGCTGCGGCGCTGCGCTCCCGGGCAGGGTCCGATCCAGCGGCCGCGATAGCGAGCGCGGCGACGCCGCCGGCGACGAGCATCGGCATCAGCGGCAGGTTGTAGCGCGCCTGCGAGACGACGACGGCGTGCAGCAGCGTCGAGTACAGCGCGAGTCCGAACAGCACCGCGAACGGCCCCGTGAACCTCCGCCGTGCCAGCAGCGCGACCAGGCCGCAGACGGCGAGCGCGACGAGCAGCCACTGGTAGGACCGCGTCACGGCGGAGATGTAGTGCACGCCGCCGCCGCGGTAGTACTTGCCCCACATCCGCTCGACCTTGGAGAGCGTCATCGCAGCGAAGTCGATCGGGTCCCCGAGCCCGTACTCGACGAGGTTGCGGCGCCCCTCGAGCTGCAGGGCCCCGTCGCGGCTGAGCTCGGGGTGGCGACTGGCGACGAGGCTCATGACGTACTTCGCCGGGATCTTGTGGATCTTCGTCGTGCGGAACTCGGGGTGGCGCTTGCGCAGCTCGGGCTCGAACGCCTTCTTCAGGCCGACCGTCGTACCATCGCCCGGCAGGTACGTACCGGTGAACAGCACCGGCCCGCTGCCGGTCGTGACCGGGACGAGGCGGCCCTGGCGGCCCGAGGCATAGATCGTCCACGGCGCGATGACGAGCGCGGCCGCCGCGGCGAACGCCCCGGCTTGCCGCAGCCCGGCTCCGCGCCCCTGCCGGCGCGCAAGCAGCGCGATCGCGATCGCGATCGCCGCTATCGCGAACAGGAAATCCGTGCGCGTCAGGACGAGCAGGCCAAACGCGACACCCGCAAGCGCCATGAACCTCCACGAGCGCGCGCGCAGCGCGAGGACGATGAAGAGGATCGCGCTCGTCGCCAGAAACGCGCCGAGCGTCTCGCTCATGAGCGAGCCGTTGATCGCGATGAGCGGCGGATAGAACGCGACGAGCGCGCTCGCGACGAGGCCGGCGACCGGACCCGCGAGCAGCGCCGCGAGGACGAAGACGAGCGCCAGCGTGACGGTCGACACGATCGCCTGAAGCCAGTACGCCGCCGGCAGGTCGGTCGGCTCGCCCGCGGCCGGGCTCGACGGCGTCAGCAGCGCGGCGGCGGCGAAGAAGAAGGGCGCGCCGGGCGGCCAGCGCAGGTCGTCGGCATTCGCCGGCCCCTGGGTGTAGTGCCCGCCGGCGAGCGACGTGCCGAGCTTGGCGTACGCGCTCGCGTCCTGGGAGACGTAGGCCTTGTCGGGCTGCGCGGCCGCGACCCCGCGCAGTGCGCCGCCGCTGATGACGATCATCGCGAGCAGGACGGCGACCGCGCGCGGAGCGAGCGACCGCGACGCAAGCAGGTGCGCGATCGCGCGCGACCGACGGGTCTTCACGCGGCCTCGAGGTCGCCCACCGGACGCCGCACGCCCTGAAACGTCCACCAGCGGTTGCCGAGGTAGCTGACGGGCGTGGCAATGACGACGGCAAGAACCTCGGCCGAAAACTCGGCGAGGTGAGCGCTCTCATGCAGGAGGTGGACGGCGACGACGTTCACGACGGTCGCGACCGCCGACACCGCCGCGAAGCGGATCGCCTGCGGCGCCAGCGAGCCGGTGTGCGCCTGGAACGTCCACTGGCGATTGACGAAGAAGTTCGCGGCGTAGGAGATGCTGATGCCAAGCGCCGCGCTGACGCGGTAGTCGATGCCGAGCGTGTGAAAGAGCGCGAACAGCGCGAGCGCGAAGACGGTTCCGGCGCAGCCAACGCAGATGAACCTGACGACGCGCGCCAGCTCCTCGCGCCGCGCGTCCGGCGCCGCCTCGGTGGGCACCTAGTCGTCCCTCCTGCAAATCCCCACCCACCTGGACGGCCCCGGATGACCGCCATGCTGCGTCCTCGAATCTCGAAATACCCTTGGTATTCCTTCGATTCTGCGTCCTTGCCTAGTGGCCCCCGTGGCTCGTCCACGCGGGCACGGGCTCACAGGACGAACCACTAGCGTCCCTCGGCGACCGCGAGCAGCGAGGTCTCCCCCGCGAGCGTCTGGCTCGTGGCGGCGGTGATGCGCACCGCCACGATGTCACCCGGCTGTGCCAGGCCCTCGAAGTTGACCGTCTTGTTGTGACGCGAGCGGCCGCGCAGCTTCGTCGGGTCGGTTCGCGACGCGCCCTCGACGAGCACGTCGAGCGTGCGCCCGACGAAGCGCTGGGCGCGCTGCGCCGCCCGGCGCTGGACGACCTCGACGAGCCGTTGCATGCGCTCGACCTTCACCTCGTGCGCGATGAGGCCTTCCGTCATCGCGCCGGCCTCGGTGCCGCGGCGCGGCGAGAAGACGAACGTGAACGCGCCGTCGTAGCCGACCTGCTCGCAGACCTCGAGCGTCTGCGCGAAGTCGTCCTCGGTCTCGCCCGGGAAGCCAACGATGATGTCGGTCGTGATCGCGGCGTCCGGGACGTGCTCGCGGATGAGCGCGACGCGGTCGAGGTAGCGCTCGCGCGTGTACGTGCGGCGCATCGCCTTGAGGATTCGCGACGAGCCGGCTTGCAGCGGCAGGTGGATGTGCTCGCAGACGCAGGCAAGCTCGGCGTGCGCGCGGATGACGTCCTCGCGCATGTCCTTGGGGTGCGGGCTCGTGTAGCGGATGCGCTCGATGCCGTCGATCGTGTCGAGCCGGTACAGCAGCTCGGCGAAGCTCGTCGTCGGCCCCCGCCCACCCCGCAGATCGCGCCCGTAGGAGTTGACGTTCTGGCCGAGGAGCGTCACCTCCTTGACGCCCTCGGCCGCCAGTGCGCGCACCTCCTCGACGAGCTCGTCCGCGGGACGGCTCACCTCCCTCCCACGCGTCGAGGGCACGATGCAATACGAGCAACGGCAGTTGCAGCCCACCGAGATCTGGACCCAGGCCTGGAACTCGCGCGCCCGCTTGCCCGGCAGATGGCCGGTGAAGCCCTCGAACTCGAAGAAGCCCTGCGCGGTGATCGAGTCCGACGTGAGGAACTCGGCGAGCTTGTGGACCTGCCCCGGCCCGAAGGCGACGTCGACGAACGGAAAGCGCGCGAAGACCTCCTCCCTGACGGACTGCGCCCAGCAGCCACCCACGCCGATGATCCGCTGCGGATCTGACGTCTTCAGGCCCTTCGCCTGCTGGAGGTGGGCGACGAAGCGGCTGTCGGCCTTCTCGCGGATCGAGCATGTGTTGAAGAGGATCACGTCGGCCTCGTCGGCCGCCGCCGCCTCGGCGTAGCCGAGCGACTCGAGCATCCCCTTCATCCGCTCGGAGTCGTGCTCGTTCATCTGGCACCCGAAGGTGGTCACGTGGTAGCGCTTCATCGAGGATGAAGGGTAACCCGATGCCCGAACGTTCGAGGACCAGGGGTGGGCGCAAGCTGTGTCCCCGGTGTGCGCGCCCGAGAGGAACCGCATGACCAGCACCACACGACCCAGATCGCCCCTGTGACGCCCGCCCCTCCGAAGAGCGCAGGCTCGTCGATCGCCGCCACCGTCGTCGGAGCTGTCCTGGTGCTCTACGTCAGCCTTGCCATCCTCGGTGGCGCCCTCGCCGTCATGTTCGGCAGCGACGGCACCGTCACGTCAGGCTCGCGATCGCTCTCGACCCCGCGGGCGGCGCTCGTCACGTCGGCAGCCGACTTCAGCGACATCGCGGACGCGTACGATGTCGGCGGCGACCCTCGGATCCGCATCTCGGCCAAGGCGGCAGGTACCACGGAGGACCTCTTTATAGGGATCGGGCCGGCGGCGCAGGTCGATCGCTACCTGGCGTCGGTGCCGATCGACGAGGTGACCGACGTCGATGTCGACACGTTCAGGCTGACCCGTCAGTCGCACGCCGGCACGAAGCGGCCCGCACCTCCCGCCAGCCAGGACTTCTGGGTGGCCCGCAGCAGCGGACACGACGCGGACAGGCT
>JALZJA010000157.1 GCA_030860005.1 Actinomycetota bacterium | reverse complement strand
CGATCTTCCGCTCGAGGTCGAGTGCCGCTCGCTCGCCGAGGTCGACGAGGCACTGGGCGCGGGCGCGCCGCGGATCCTGCTCGACAACATGGGCCCCGGCGAGCTACGAACCGCGGTCGAGCACGTCGCCGGCCGCGCGGTGCTCGAGGCAAGCGGCGCCATCACGCTGGCCAACCTGCGCGCCCACGCCGCGACCGGCGTGGACTACATCTCGCTCGGCGCGCTCACGCACTCCGCGCCGGCGCTCGACCTGTCCCTCCTGCTCGAGGCGGTCACCGCGTAACTCTTCGTCGCGAGCCGAAGCCGTGAAATCAGCCTCTAGACTGGATCGGCCATGAAGCTTCCCATGGCCCCATCCCAGCCGCCCGCGGCGCCGCTCGAGCTCTACGACGTCGCCGAGCTCTCAGACGAGGTCCGGGCGCTCGCGCGCGAGCGCGACGCCGTCATCCTCGCCCACAACTACCAGCTGCCCGAGATCCAGGACGTGGCCGACTACGTCGGCGACTCGCTCGGCCTGTCGCGGCAGGCGGCCGCCGCCGACGCCTCCGTGATCGCGTTCTGCGGAGTGCACTTCATGGCCGAGACCGCCTCGGTCCTGTCGCCGCACAAGACCGTGCTGATCCCCGATCTCGACGCCGGCTGCTCGCTTGCCGACACGATCACGCCCGACCAGCTGCGCGCGTGGCAGGCGAAGCACCCCGGGGCGGTGACGGTCATGTACGTCAACACGACCGCCGAGGTCAAGGCGCTGACCGACTACTGCGTGACGTCGGCCAACGCCGTTTCGGTCATCGAGCACATCCTGCGCGAGCGCGGTCCGGACACGGAGATCCTGTTCGGCCCGGACCTGTTCCTCGGCGCCTACGTCGAGCGCACGATCGGCCGCGCGCTGCATGTCTGGGACGGCGAGTGCCACGTGCACGCCGGCATCCGTCCGCGCGACATCGAGCAGGTTCGCGCCGAGCACCCGGGCGCCGACTTCCTCATCCATCCCGAGTGCGGCTGCTCGACGTCGGTGATGGAGTACGCCGCGTCGGGCGACATCGATCCCGCGGGCGTTCACATGCTCTCGACCGGCGGGATGCTGCGCTACGCCGACGGCGCGCAGCCGGGCAAGACCGCGATCGTCGCCACGGAGATCGGGATGCTGCACCCGCTGCGCGAGGCCGCCCCGGACACCGAGTTCATCGCCGCCAACGAGCGCGCGTCCTGCACGTACATGAAGATGATCACGCTCCCGAAGCTGCGCGACGCCCTGCGCGACGGCGTCCACGAGGTGAAGGTGCCCGAGGACGTCGCCGAGCGCGCCCGCGTGCCGATCGAGCGCATGGTCGCGATCTCCTGACCCGGACCCCCGGCGCCCCGCTCAAGCGAAGTCGCTCTCGTCATGCGGCCCGACGCAAGCCACGGCCAGCGTGTCGGCCACGTCGCGCGCGACGCCGGCGACCTCGTCGAACGTGACCGCGTCCAGGTCCGCGATCGCGCCGTCGGGATCGATCGGCTCGCCGAAGACGATCGACTGCGTGGCGGAGTGGCGTGCGACCGCGTTCGTGTTCTCGAAGGCGAGCACGCGGCGACCCGCGGCATACGCGCGCGCGCGCTCGACCTCTTCCACCCTCGGCCCCTCGTCGCGCAGCTCGCTGACGATCTCACGCATGCGCGTGTAGGCCTCGACGCACTTGGTCGAGTCCAGGCCCGCGCCGAGCTGGAGCACCGGCACGTCCGCGCTCGTGTGCGAGACGCCGTAGACCGAGTACGCCAGGCCACGCTGCTCGCGGATCTCGTCGAACAGCCGCGAGCCCATCGAGCCGCCGAGCAGCACGGCGTAGATCGACAGCGCGGCGCGCTGCGCCGGGTCGCTGACATCGATCTTCGGCCGGTAGGACATGCGCAGGTGCGACTGGTTGCTGTCGCGCCCCTCGACGAGCAGCGCCGGCTCGAACGGCGGCGCGGGCTCGTACGGTTCGGGCACGGGCAGCGCTGGGAACCGCTCGAAGAGCTCGGCCAGCTCGCCGTTGTCGGACAGCTGCCCGAGGTTTCCGACGACGAACGCGCCGCCGCGCGAGCCCGACCAGCGCCGCTCGCGGAACGCGACGATCGCATCGCGCGTGAACGTCCGCAGATGCTCCTCCGGCCCGAGCACGGTGCGTCCGAGCGGGTGCTCGCCGAACGCCGCGCGATCGATGAGATCCTCGGCGATCGACGCCGGCTGGTCCTTGTAGCGCTGGATCTCCTGGATGACGACGCCGCGCTCGCGGTCGAGCTCGGCGGCGTCGATGCCCGGGCGGCCGACGAAGTCGGTCAGCAGGTCGGCCGCCTCCATCGCCGCCTCGGCGCGCGCGGTGATGTGAAACGCGACGAGGTCGTGCGAGGTGTAGGCGTTGAGCACGCCGCCGAGCCGCTCGGCGGTCTCGTTGACGTCGCGGTAGTGGGGGTACTTCTCCCCGCCCTTGAAGACGAGGTGCTCGAGGAAGTGCGCCATCCCGTTCTCCTCGGGACGCTCGGTGCGGGCGCCGGCGTCGAAGGCGACGAGGATCGTGACGGCACGCGTTCCCTCGAGGCCGATGCGGTGCAGCGGCAGGTCGTTGGCCAGCGTCGAGGAGCTGATAGTGGGCATCGGACTACGGTAGCGAGCGGCGTGCCGGCTGGCTCAGCGCCGAGCGCCGTCGCCGTCTCGCGCCCCATCCCTGCCCGCGACGGCCCGCTGCAAGACCCCGTGCGAACCCTTCCAGATCGCTGTTTCGTCGCTAGGTTGCGCCGACATGCCACGCTCAGAGAGAGAGATCCACACGCGGACGCGCCACCTGCCCGCCGCCCGCAGCCGCGCTCGGGCGATCCCCGTCCAGCCACCCGCCCGCTCGGCCAACCTGCCGCCCGACGATCGCAACGTCATCGAGTTTCGCAACGTCTGCATGCACTACCCGGCGGGGGACATCGGCCTCGACGGCGCGACGTTCAACGTGCGCCGCGGCGAGTTCGTCTTCATCGTGGGATCGACCGGCTCGGGC
>JALZJA010000144.1 GCA_030860005.1 Actinomycetota bacterium | reverse complement strand
TACCGGCCTGCGCCCCGGCGAGAACCTGCTCGACGCTGGTTGCGCTCACTCCGCGCTCGTGAAACAGGCCGGCGGCGGTGCCCAGGATCTTCTCCCTCGTTTCACGGCCCTTATCGGTCCTCGGCTCCGCCATCGCCAGTGCCCTACGCCCATGCGAGCGAGAGCGGTGCGGTCCTCACCCTCATCGAGGTCTTCACCACGCCATCTCGGATGTTCCAGCCAACCCTCACGGCCCTCGGCGGCGGCCGCCGCCAGCGTTGGCGCTCCGAGAGCGTACAGTCGCGCTTCATGGGAGAAGCGGACTGTACGCGGGTCCGCACGAGCGAGGACCGCCGGAGCACGGTGAGCACGAAACCTCCCGCTCTCGCCTTGAGCTTGCAGCTGGGCCAACTCGGGGTTCGAAGCTGCGTCGTCTGCGCCGAGCTCGCGGACGAGCGAGAGCGAGTCCGGGCCGTGTCGCAACGCGCGAGCGCGAGTCCGCGGCCGCAGCGCCAGGAGGAAGCAGAAGTGATCGCGCCCCGACCCCGCACTTCTCCTCCCGGCGCGGAGCGATCTCCGGTCGATGCTCGGGTCTCGCGGTTAGGGCGGTCAGGACGCCGCGCGTGCGCTGCGGTGCTCGGCGGACTCGAGCTTGTCGTGCGGGAGGCTTACGAAGTCGGGGCGTGGCCGCGGTCGTCGGTGATCTCGACGAGTGCGCGCTGGTCGTCGGCTTCGACGACGGTGCCGGTCGTGCCGGCGGGCCAGCGCCCGGACGCCGTCAGGAACTCGACCACCTCGAGAACAGCGTGTCGCGGTTGGGTCATCGCCTGGAGAGTGTGGCACCTGGTCACGGGATTGAGGTCCTCCGGTTCGGTGGAGGCTCTGAAGCCAGATCTTGCCTGGTGGAGGGAGAACTGCGTCGACTACGACCGCTACGGCGGCGCGAAGCGACCGCTGCGCTGCAGCCGGGCGACACGTCGCCCGTGCTCACCGCCTTTCCGACATCTCTCCTACAGCCCACGACGATCCTGACGCGCGGTGATACCCGCGCCACCGTCAAGGGCTTCTATCGCATGCAGGGCCTCAACCGCATCCGCTGACGTCACTACGCCGCCGCCTGCTCCATCCAGTCGCGATACAGCCGCCAGTAGGCGCCCTGCGCGTCGAGCAGCTCCTCGTGGGTGCCCTGCTCGACGATTCGCCCGCCGTCGAGGACGACGATCCTCGACGCCTGGCGGATCGTCGACAGGCGGTGGGCGATGACGATTGAGGTGCGGCCCTGCAGCAGCCGCCGCAGGCCTGACTCGATCCGGCCCTCGGTGTGCAGGTCGACCATCGAGGTGGCCTCGTCGAGGATGAGGATCCGCGGGTCGGCCACGAGGGCGCGGGCGAAGGCGACGAGCTGGCGCTGACCGGCGGAGAGCTGCGTGCCGCGCTCGCCGACCGCCGTGTCGTAGCCGTGCTCGAGCTTTGAGATGAACTCGTCGGCGCCGACCGCGCGCGCCGCGGCGCGGAGGTCCTCCTCGGAGGCATCCGGGCGCCCGAAGGCGATGTTCTCGCCGATCGTGCCGCTGAACAGAAAACCCTCCTGCGGGACGATCCCGAGCTGCCGGCGCAGCGAGGCCTGCGTGACCGACCGCAGGTCGTGGCCGTCGACGAGCACCGCGCCGCGCGTCGGGTCGTAGAAGCGGGCGACGAGCTTGGCGATCGTCGACTTGCCGGCGCCGGTCGACCCGACGAGCGCGACGGTCTGCCCCGGCGGCACGTGGAGCGAAAGGCCGTCCACCGCCCACACGGCGTCCTCGCCCGCGCCGTAGCAGAAGCTCAGGTCGCGCAGCTCGATCTCGCCTCGCAGCCGGCCAAGCTCGATCGCGTCCGGCGCGTCGACGAGCTCGGGCACGACGTCGAGCAGGCTGAAGATCTTGTCGAGCGCGGCCATCCCGGACTGGTAGGTCGTGTAGACCTGCGAAAGCTGCTGGATCGGGTCGAAGAAGCCGTTGAGCGCAGCGAGGAATGCGACGAGCACACCGACCGTGACGTTGCCGTCGACGACCTGCATGCCGCCGTAGATCAGGATCCCGACGGTCGCCAGCGCGCTGAGCAGCTCGACCGCGGGGAAGTACGACGCGTTGAGGTAGACCGTCGTCATGTTCGCGTCGCGGTTGAGAGCGTTGAGCTCGCGAAAGCGCTTGCGGTGCTGCGGCTCCTGGCCGAAGGAGCGCACGATCCGGATGCCCGACAGCGACTCCTGCAGGTAGGCCGTGATCGCCGCGATCGTCTCTCGCGTGCGCTTGTACGCATCGGCCGAGATCACGCGGAAGGCCGCCGAGCCGATCGCCATGACGGGGAAGATGAGGAACGTCAGCAGCGCCAGCTCGGCATCGAGCAGGACGAGGATCACGATCGTGCCAAGGAGCGTCAGCGTGCTGCCCAACAGCGTCACGACGCTGTCGGTCACCAGCGAATCCAGCGCTTGGACGTCGTTGGTCATCCGCGAGATGAGCTGCCCGGCCTGGCGGCGCTCGAAGAAGCCCACGGGCTGGGACTGCAGGTGGCGGAAGATGCGCAGCCGCAGGTCCTGCAGCGCGCGCTGGCCGACCCAGCCGACGAGGTAGGTCTGCGCGTACGACGCGCCCCAGAACACGAGCGCGCTGACGACGAATCCCAGCACGACGAGGTTCAGCGTCGCGAGGTCGCCCTGCTTGATCCCGTCGTCGATGGCGAACTTCGCCAGCGGCGCCGGCGCGAGCGACGCGGCCGTCGCGGCGACGAGCGCGAGGAACATGGCGATGACGCGGCCGCGATAGGGCGCCAGCAGCGCGGCGAGGCCGCGCAGCTTGCGCCCGCGCCCGCCCGTCTCGCGCCAGCGGCGCAGGACGTCCTGGCGCACGTCGCTCATCGCGAGCACCTACGTTCGAAGGCGAGGCCGGCGATCGTCGAGCAATGACGCGATGTCATAGTCCCGCCACCTCGCGCTCGCGCGGCTTGCGCGTGAGGAAGACCTGGTCGGGCAGTCCCTTCTCGACGATCTCCGCATAGAACGGCGAGCGCTCGAGCAGGTCCTCGTGCGTGCCGTGGTCGAGCAGCTTGCCGGCCTCGAGCACGGCGATCTCGTCGGCGAGCGCGATCGTCGACAGGCGGTGCGCGATAACGAACGTCGTGCGCCCGGCCATGACCTCGGCGAGCGCGCGCTTGATCTGCTGCTCGGTCGAGGCGTCGACCGACGATGTGGCGTCGTCGAGGATGAGGATCCGCGGATCGGCGAGCAGCGCGCGCGCGATCGCGATCCGCTGGCGCTGCCCGCCGCTGAGCGTGAGGCCGCGCTCGCCGACGCGGGTGTCGTACCCGTCGGGCAGCGACTCGATGAACCCGTGCGCCTGCGCGCGCCGCGCGGCAACGATGACCTGCTCGCGCGTCGCGTCGCCGCGTGCATAGGCGATGTTCTCGTGCACCGTCGCGCTGAAGAGAAACGGGTCGTCGGTGACGACGGCGATCTCGCGGCGCAGCGCGCGCGGATCGACGTCGCGGACGTCCGCGCCGTCCACGAGCACCGCGCCGGCGGTCGCGTCATACAGGCGCGACACGAGCTGCACGAGCGTCGTCTTCCCCGAGCCGGTCGCGCCGACGATCGCGATCGTCGTGCCGGCGGGAACGGTCAGCGTGATGCCGTCGAGCGCGGGCTCGCCCGCGTCCTCGTAGGCCAGCGTCGCGCCGCGCAGCTCGACGCGGCCCGAGCCCGCGGGCAGCGGCCCGGCGTCCGGCGCGGGGACGATGCGCGGCTCGCGGTCGAGCAGCTCGAAGATGCGCGCCCCCGATGCGGTCGCGCGCTGCGACATCCCCAGCAGCATCCCGACGGTCCGCATCGGGCCCAGCAGCGCCAGCAGGTAGGTGTAGAACGCGGTGAACTCGCCGATGCTCAGGCGCCCGTCGATGACCGCGCGGCCACCTCCGAACAGCAGCAGCGCGAGCCCGATCTGCGGCAGGAAGCCGATGAACGGGTTGTAGAACGCGCGCAGCCGCGTCGAGATCATCGACTGCTCGAACACGCGTGAGACGCTTTCGCCGAAGCGCTCGCGCTGAAGCTCCTCGCGCGCGAACGCCTTCACGACGCGCACGCCGCCGACGTTCTCCTCGACGTCCGCGGTGAGCTCGGCGATCCGCTGCTGGACCTCCTGGAGCGCCGGCCGCGCCTGGCGCCCGTAGCGCATCGCGACCCAGATGACGAACGGCACGGGGGACAGCGCGACGAGCGCGAGCAGCGGGTCGATGACGATCATCGCGATCGCAGCGAACACGATGGTCAGCCCCGACTGGGCGATCAGCACGAGCCCGTACCCGAGGAAGAAGCGCACCGCCTGCAGATCGACCGTCGCGCGCGACATGAGCTGGCCGGTCTGCTGGCGGTCGAAGAAGCCGAGCTCGAGCGCGAGCAGGTGCTCGTACACGCGGTTGCGCAGGTCGAGCTCGACGCCGAGCGAGACGCGACCGGCCACGAGCCGTCGGGCGACCGTGAGCGCCAGGCGCACGATCCCGGCCGCGCCGATCAGCACGCCGAGCAGCTTGAGCTGGTCCTTGTCACCGGCGTCGATCGCGTTGATCGCCGCGCCGGTGAGTGCGGGGATCGCGACGGTCGCGCCCATCGCGATGGCGGCGAGGATCCCGGACAGCCAGACGCCCTTCTTGTATGGAGCGAGGAAGCTGAGCAGGCGGCGGAACGTCGGCATCGCCGGCCATTGTAGTTGCTTGGGCAACAATCTAAGGTGGCCGCAGCTCGTCAATCGCGCGGTTACGCTCGCACGTATGCCCGAGCCTCCCGTGGGACTGTGCGACAGCTGCCGCCACCAGCGCGTGATCCGCAACACGCGCGGCTCGTCGTTCTCGCTGTGCGAGCGCTCGCGCGAGGACGATCGCTACCCGAAGTATCCCCGCATACCGGTGCGCAGCTGTCCGGGGCACGAGCCGCGCGAGGAGGAGGAAGGCGACGAATGACCGGGCGGGGCGTTCTGGCGCTCGCGGCGCTGACCCTCGCGCTCGCCGGCGGCGGCTGCGGGGCGGACGCCGCCACAGATGCGGATGCCCAGGCACAAGCGAGCGCGAAGTGGCGCACCCTGCGCTCCTCCACGGTCGGGCGCACCGAGGTCGCGGCCGCGCGCATCGGCCACGCCGTCTACGTCGTCGGCGGCTTCGCCGAGCCCGACGGCAAGACGAGCGCGATCGTCGAGCGCTACGACCTCGAGCTGAACTCCTGGAAGCGCGTCGCGCCGCTGCCCGTCGCGGTCAATCACGCCGCCGCGGTCGCCTACCGGGGCGACCTCTACGTGCTCGGCGGCTACACCGCGCGCAACGGCCTCTCGCGCGAGACCAACGCGCTGCAGCGCTACGACCCGCAGACCGACTCATGGACGCGCATGAAGGACGCGCCGAGCGTGCGCGGCGCGCACGCCGCCGGCGTCATCGGCAATCGCCTCTTCGCCGCCGGCGGGGCGGAGGACGGCAAGGCGCTCGACCGCCTGGAGATCTACAGCTTCAAGACCGACAGCTGGTCGACCGGCCGACCGATGCGCCTCGCGCGCGAGCATCTCGCGGCGGCGGTTCACCGCGGCTCGCTCTACGTTCTGGCCGGTCGCGCCGCCGGCCGCGGCAACTACGCCGTCGTCGAGCGCTACGTGCCCGCCAAGCGCCGCTGGCTGCCCGCGAAGCGGATGCGCAAGCCGCGCGGCGGGATCGCGGCCGCGACGGTCGCCGGGCGGATCGTCGTCGTTGGCGGCGAGGAGGGCGCCGGGACGATCTCCGCGGTCGAGGCCTACGATCCGCGCGGGCGCCGCTGGCGCTTTCGCCGGCGGCTGCCCACGCCGCGCCACGGCCTCGGCGCCGTCGCCTACAGGGGCAGCATCTACGTGCTCGAGGGCGGCCCGACGCCCGGGCTGAGCTACTCGCGCCGCGTCGAGGCGCTGCGGATCGCGCCGTGACCGCCGACGAGCCGCTGCGCTGCTGGCCGACGGCCGATCCGCTGTACATCGCCTACCACGACGAGGAGTGGGCCGGCCGGTCCGCGAGGACGCGAAGCTGCTCGAACGCCTGTGCCTGGAGGGGTTTCAGTCCGGCCTGTCGTGGCTCACGATCCTGCGCAAGCGCCCGCGCTTCCGCGAGGTCTTCGCGGGCTTTGACCCGCAGCGCCTCGCGCGCTTCACGGCGGATGACGTCGAGCGGCTCATGGGCGACGCCGGCATCGTGCGCAACCGCGCGAAGATCGAGGCCGCGATCGCCAACGCGCGCGCGACCGTCGCCCTCCAGCAGGCGGGGGAGACGTTGACCGAGCTCGTGTGGTCCTTCGCTCCGAATCAGCCGGCACCGGTGCCCACAGCGCTGACCGACATGCCGGCCACGACGCCGCAGTCGCGCGCGCTCGCGCGCGAGCTCAAGCGCCGCGGCTTTCGCTTCGTCGGCCCGACGACGGCCTACGCGCTCATGCAGGCGTGCGGGCTCGTCAACGATCACGTCGCCGGCTGCGTCGTGCGCGAGGCGGTCGAGGACGAGCGGGCTAGAAGCTGGTGTTTGATCAAGAGCCCGCCCATTTTCTCCACTCGACTGGTGAGCTGACGGAGTAGGCTCGACGTCTCTCATGCCAATCAGTCCGCTTGGCGAAATTCCACCGCGGCTGGGCCGTCCTCGAAGGCTCGAAGGAGTGCCCATGGCCGCGCGCGTACGACCCAACGTCGCCTATTGGATCGTTGTGGTGGCGCGGGCGGCGAGCTAGGGCTCGCCATGAAACAGCGGCAGGCGCTGGCCTGGGGTGGGGTTGTCGGGCCGACAGGGTTCGTTGTCGCGTGGGCGACGGCGGGCGCGCTGACCGAGGGGTACTCGCCCGTTCAAGCGTCGATCAGCCGGCTTGCCACCGTGCAGGCGCCGACGCGATGGCTCATGACGGCGGGGTTCGTGTGCTTTGGTGTGGCGGTGCTTGGCTACAGTGTGGTCCTTCGCGACTCGCTCGGGGGTCGAGCATGGCTGGCGGCGACGGTGACCGGCTTGGGCACCCTCGGGGCCGGCGCCTTCCCGCTCGAAGCTTCCTCCACCATCGACCGCGTCCACGTCGGATTCGCAACGGTCGCGTCCGTAGCACTCGTCCTGACGCCGGTCCTTGCTGCGCAGCCCCTTTCGGCTCACGGGCATTTCCGGGCTGCGGCCGCCTCGCGCCTGGTCGGTGTGCTGTCCGGCGCTTGTCTTGCCGCCACGGCATTCGTCCCAGCCGAAGGCCTCATGCAGCGCATCGGGCTGACGCTCGCCGACGGGTGGCTTGCGGCTTCGGCGGTTGCCATCGTCCGTGGCATGAAGCCGCTCCGAGTGCCACCGCGAAAGCAACGCGGAAGGCGGCGTTTGGGCTCGTAGGATCGGGGGAACTTCGGGCTACCGCAGGTCGGGGCGGGCGAGGTAATCGCACAGGCCCGTGCGAGGATGTCGAGCATGGCCGAGACACCTGCGGATTCCGTCGACACGCCTGCGCCGTGTCCGCCTCGCCCGTCCGTTCCTTCCGAGCTTGGCTTCGTGCGCAGGCCGATGGTGCGCTGGTTCGATCCCCATCAGCTCGTCGACACGGCCGTCCGGGTTCTGCTGTCAGGAATGTTCAGCTCCTACGCCGACAACCGGGAGTTGCAGGCGCGGGAGTCGGCCGAGGTCCCGGATCGCTCGGGGCAAGCCGATCTCTGGCTCGACTATGTGGCCGATCTCGGCGACGGATGGAACTCGACCTACACCGTCGCCAGGCTGCTGGCGACCGAGGAGCTCGAGCTTGACTGGGACGGCGAGACGCACTCCACCGAGCGGGGACGGATCCTGGTCATGGGAGGCGACGCGGTGTACCCGGTGCCCAAGGCCGACGAGTACGAGAACCGCATGCTCGGTCCGTACCGGGCGGCGCTCCCGGGCGTCCGCGGAGAAGCTCCTGAGCTGTTCGCGATTCCGGGAAGCCACGACTGGTATGACGGGCTGGTCAACTTCACCAGCATCTTCTGTCGCAACCGCTGGATCGGCGGATGGAGAACGCGTCAGCGCCGCAGCTACTTCGCGCTGAAGCTCCCCAACGGCTGGTGGCTGTGGGGCATCGACATCCAGTTCGGAGCCTCCGTCGACGAAGTCCAACTGCAGTACTTCGCCGACGTCGCCGCCGACCAGATGCAGCCCGGCGACCGCATCGTCCTGTGCATGTCCAAGGAGGTCGAGAGCGGCCGCAAGCAGGGCGAGATCCATTCCGACCGCGATCTGGAGTACCTCGAGCGCGAGATCATCCAGCCCAGCGGTGCCCGGTTGTTGCTGTACCTCAAGAGCGGCAAGCACTACTACTCGCGCTACGAGCAGGAGGATGGCCCCCGCCACCACATCGAGTCGGGCGGCGGCGGCGCCTTCTTGCACCCGACCCACAACCTGCCCGAGCGCGTCGACCTGCCCGGAGCAGACGGAGCCACCGCGTACCGCAGAGCCGGCACCTATCCGTCAGCGGCTGTATCAAGACGGCTGAGGAAGCGGATCTGGCTGATGCCTGCCTACAACCTTCCGCTTGCCGCGGTGTTCGGCGCCGTCCAGGTGTTGTTGGCGTTCATGCTGGCACTGCATCTTGAAGACCGCTACGTGTCGCTTGGCGTCGGCGACTTGCTTCGGGCGATGTGGGAGAGCCCGACGGCCTTTGTGATCAGCCTGCTCGTGTGCGCGTCGCTGGCCGGGATGGTGCGTTTCGCCCACGAAGCCAGCGGCATCGGCCAAGTAC
>JALZJA010000121.1 GCA_030860005.1 Actinomycetota bacterium | reverse complement strand
GTCGAGGGCCTCCATCAGGCCGGCGAGGTCGTCCTCGTCGTCGCGTCGCGATCCGGGCTCTTGGCTGTCCTCGCTACCCCCATGGCCCCGGCGGTCGTAGCTGATCACGTGGAAGCTGCGTGCGAGGTCTTCTTCGATCAGCGCCCACACCCGCCGGTCATCCCAGCTTCCGTAAATCAGCACGAGCGGATCCCCGGTCCCCGACTCCTGGGTTGCCAATAGGAGGCCGTTGACGTCTACGAGCGTCACGGTGAGACCGTAACTGATCCCGCTCTCGCAATCGCCTGATCTCAGGAGCGAGCTGACCACCAGGGCAGAGTGCCTCACTGTCAGAGTCGTCGTGGGTTTGGGCGGTGACGTCCGACCTGTTCGGTTGGTTCCTGGGCTGGCGGCGGGCTGACTCTCAGAGTGCCCGTCGACTGGTTGGTCTGACTGGCAAAGGTTGTGTCGCCCGCCGCCGCCCAAGGACCTTCGGCGTGACTTAATAGGAGCGTGGCAACCGCCCCGTAGTGAGAGCTGTCCGCCGGAGATCCGCTTCGTCTGTCCAATCAAACGAAGGGACGGTGCAAATGATCGTGATCGGAGCGGACACACACAAGCGCAGCCATGCGCTGGCGGCTGTAGACGACGGGACTGGCCGGGTGTGCGGCGGCCAGGAGATCAAGGCCGACGAGGCTGGACACCTCGCCGCGGTGCGGTGGGCGCGCGAGCTCGATTCGGAGCGGGTGTGGGCGATCGAGGATTGCCGGCATGTCTCGCGCCGCTTGGAACAGGCGCTGCTCGCCGCGGGGGAGCGGGTCGTTCGGGTTCCGCCGCACCGGATGGGCAGCTCCAGGCGCGGCGAGCGCGAGCCGGGCAAGTCCGATCAGATCGACGCGCTCGCGGTCGCCCGCGCGGTCGTCAAGGACGGCGTTGAGCGCTTCGCGGCCGCGCACCTGGATGAGAACGCGATGGAGATTCGGCTGCTCTCAGATCACCGCGGCGATCTCGTCGCCGAGCGCACCCGCATGCAGAACCGGTTGCGGTGGCATTTGCTGGCGCTGTGCCCCGACCTCGAGCAGTCGCTCAAGCCGCGAACACTCAACAAGACCAGGCAGCTCGACCGCATCGACAGACGGTTGCGGGGCCTGCTGGGGCGCGAGAGCGCGCGCGTGCGGATCGCGCGCGAGGAAGTCACGCACATCCGAAGCCTGACCCGCCAGATCGAGAGGCTCGAACTCGAGCTCACGGCGCTGATCAAAGCCCATCGGCCGCAGCTCCTCGCAGAGACAGGCTGCGGACCGCTGACCGCGGCGATCCTGATCGGGCACACCGCCGGTGCCGAGCGCTTTCGCAGCGACGCAAGCTTCGCCCGCCAAGCCGGCGTCGCCCCGATCCTCTGCTCATCAGGGCAACGCGACCGACACCGGCTCCACCGCGGGGGCGACCGCCAGCTCAACCACGCACTGCACGTCATCGCGATCACCCGCGCCCGCTGCGACCCCAAGACCAAGACCTACCTCGCCCGCAAACAAGCCGAAGGCAAAAGCAAACGCGAAGCGATCCGCTGCCTCAAACGCCACTTGGCCCGCCACTTCCACCACATCCTCGCCACCCCGAACAAGACCCGACAACACGATCCCCACAACCTCGGCAGCGCCCCAGCTTCGATGCCCTGCTTGACATAGGAGCAACCTTTTGTGCACCACCGGGACCCATGGCTCTCCGTTCCCGGTCGGCGCAAAGGAGCGGTGGAGGTTACGAGCGAGCACTCCCGTCCTTGCTCGTTCGAGAGGTGGTAGGGCAGTTTCTTCACCAACGAGGGAGGAACCATGTCCACACCACGAGCGACAATCGAGCTTGCAGCTACTGGCTTTCGCCGTTCGCCGGCGACGATGCCGGGCTACCTTGCGGGGCGCCCGCCGCGCAACAAGGGGTTGCGCTACCCGGCCGATCCGCCGCGCGTGGAGGAGATCATCGCGGTCATGCACGCGGCCGGCGAACGTGTCCACGGCGACCGCGTTCGTGGACTGATCGTCGTGCTGTGGCGCGCCGGATTGCGGATCCGAGAGGCGCTCGCGCTCACAGAGACTGACCTCGACGAGCGCCGCGGCGCGCTGCTCGTGCGCCACGGCAAGGGGGACAAGCGTCGCGAGGTCGGCATGGACGACTGGGGCTGGGAGCACCTATCCCGCTGGCTCGTACACCGCACCGAGATGCCCGTCGGGACGCTCTTTTGCGTCATCGACGGGCCGACACGGGGGCGGCCGTGGACCCCAACCGCTGCCCGCGCCCAGCTGCGACGGCTCGCCGCCGAGGCCGGGGTGCGCCGGCGCTTCGCTCCCCACCAGCTGCGCCACGCCCACGCGATCGAGATGGCCCACGAAGGCGTCGCGCTCAACATCATCCAACGCCAGCTCGGCCACACCGACCTCGGCACAACCTCGATCTACCTCCAAGGCATCGACAACGCAGAGATCATCAACACCGTCCACAGACGACGGGCACCGATGATGCCCGCGAGTGCAGGACTACGCCTCTGACAAACCAACACGCACACAAAAGGCTCCCCCTGCCGTCGAGGAGCAGCACTCCGCTGAAAGCCGCGGTGCAAGCGAGATCAGGGGGTCGAGAACACGTTGGCGAACCCGCCGCCGGCCACGTAGCGCACAGCCACGTGGGCGGGGAGGCCGGCCGGCAGCCGCGCCTCGACCGCGGCCAGCGCGCCGGCGAGCTCGGCAGCGGCGGCGCCGTGGCGCTGGTGCCAGTCCTGCTCGGTCGCCGACACTACGGAGGTGTGGGCGTCGCGCACCTGCTCACCTAGCGGCGTGAGCGTGGCGACCTTGGCGGACCCCGCGCCGCTCACCCGCATGAGGCCGTGGCGCTCGAGGAGGGACTTGCCGTTGCCCGTGACGCCGAGGAGCTGCGGTAGTACCGTTAGGGACGCGGTCGGGCCAGGCATTGACCGGGCGAGCATCGCCGCCATGCCCATGGGGAACCCAGTCCGTTCCTCGACGTCAATCGTGAACGCCATCAGCGCCTGGGAGAGGAGGGCGTGGAGCCCGAGGGCGTGGACCGCCGCGGGATCGGTGCGAGGCACCGGCACCCAGTCGGTGCCGTGGGCGGGGATGCGTGGCGGTCCGGCGCTGCCCGCCACGGCGCGGCCGCCCGTGGCCCGCGGGTCGGCGGTGCCGTAGGGCATCGGTGGTGGGGCAGCTCGAGGTCGAGCGCGCCGACGACGCTCTTCAGCGCCCGCCGCAGTCGGTCGACCTCGGCCGGGCCCACCCGGGCCCGCCACGCCTGCTCTACCTCGGGCACGTGCGCCGCCCACGCGTCACTCGACCGGCGACCCTGCGGCGCCAGCCGCACGACCTTGGTCCTGGGGCCGGCCGGCTCGACCGTGAGCCAGCCCTGCTTCTCCGACCCCAGCCACGCCTTCACGATCCGGCGGGAGATCCGCGCCGCGGCCGGTAGCTCGGTCACCGTGATGCCATCGCCCGGGACGGCGCGCAGCAAGTCCGCCCAGAGCAGCAGCGACCCCGAGACGCCGGCGTCTCGGGCGGTCCTGTCGGCCTCCCCCGCGAGGTCGACGAGCGCGTGGGCCAAGAGCACCGGCAGGGAAGCGACGGCGCCCATCAGAAGAGAGCGATCGGGTTGACGGCCGACGCCACCCGCATGCGATCTGGATCTGCCTCCGCGCACCAATGGAACAGGGAATCCACAAGAGCAGTATCCGCGCAGCTCCCAACGCCTGCCGCCATCGTCGAGGAGCGGCAGCTCAATGTCGGGCCAGGGGTTCCTGCCGATCCGACTTGAGAGCGCCGTCGAGCTTTAGCCCTCGCTGGGCCGGCTCGCTTTGCACAGCTCGCCAGACCGGGGGCATCTGGTTGCACCGGGGCGCGACGGGCCGCGCGATGACCTGCGGCCCCACCGGACCGCCGCCGA
>JALZJA010000056.1 GCA_030860005.1 Actinomycetota bacterium | reverse complement strand
CCTCGCGTATCTGCTGCGCGTGCTGCGCAACACCCACGTTTCGCGCCTGCGCGCCGCCGCGCGGCGGCCGCTCAGCGGCGGTGAGCATGCTGCCGAGGCGACCGATCACCGCAGCTCGACGCGGCCCGAGCTTGCACTGCAGAGGCGCGAGCTCTTCGAGGTGATCGCGACGCTGCCGCCGGCGCAGCGCGACGCGCTCGTCGCCGTCGACGTCGTCGGGATGTCCTTATCGCGAAGCCGCCCGCGCGCTGCGCGTCAAGGAGGCGACCGTACGTCACGGTCCGCGCGCGGACCGGAACCTCGACCGCGGGGGCAGCGACGATCGCATACCGGGGTTCGCGCTTCGCGCTGCTGCGTGCACGGGGTACCGCCGTCGTCACCTGGCGCCGCGCAGGGCGCACGTGCGTGCTGGCGTCGCGGACGGCGTCGCACGGGCGGCTCCTGCGTGTTGCCGCGTGGAATGTCGGCGCGCGTACGTCGGGCTGAGTGATCCGGATCGCACCCACGACACGCTCTAGGCAGCATGAACAAGGCACTCCTCCAGGCGACGCTCAGTGCGACTGCGGCTGCGGCGCTGCTCGCCGGTTGCGGCAGCGATGACGACGCCAAGCCGTCGTCGGCGAAGACGACGGACAAGGTCCGGATCTCGAACTACCGCTACGAGCCCGATCGCGCCAGCGTGAAAGCCGGGATGAAGATCTTGATCGCCAACGGCGACGATGCCCCGCACACGGTGACGGACAGGGGCGCGGCGCGGGCGTTCGACAGCGGCACGATCAAGGGCAAGCAGAACGGGACGGTGTCGTTTCAGAAGCCCGGGACGTATGCGTACTTCTGCGAGTTTCACCCGACGATGGCCGGCAAGGTCACCGTCACGGAGTGAGACCGTTTGGCGCGGGTGAGGCGCCGGGTAGGTCCGCGTGCGCACGCGAGGCGGCGGTTGGCTCTACGCCGCCTCGCGTAGTGCTTCTACCTCGCGCAGGCTCGCGAGGCGCTCGAGCGCCCGCTCCTCGAGTTCGCGGGTCTCGGGTTGCGTCTTGCCCAGTCGCCGGCTCGCCTCGCGCAGTCCGACCGGGCCGTCGGCGCCGTCGACGCCGTAGCGCAGCTCGACGACCTGGCGCTCGTCGGCGGGCAGTTCGGACACCGCGCGCAGCAGCGCGCTGTCGCGCAGCGCGACCTCGACCTCCTCGGCCGGTCCCGCGCGCTCGTCGCCGATGAGATCACCCATCGCGGTGTCGCTCTCGTCGCCGACTGGCCGGTCGAGGCTCGTCACGGTACGCGCGATGTCGCTCATGAACTGCACCTGCTCGAGCTCGAGCTCGGCTTCCTCTGAGATCTCCTCGTCGGTCGGATCGCGTCCGAGCTTCGCTGCCAGCGAGCGCTTGGCGCGCTGGATCTTGCGCTCGCGCTGGGCGATGTTCGTCGGCACGCGGATCGTGCGCGCCTTGTTCTCGATCCCGCGCTGGATCGCCTGGCGGATCCAGTACGTCGCGTACGTCGAGAACTTGAAGCCGCGCCGCCAGTCGAACTTCTCGGTCGCGCGAATGAGGCCGAATATGCCCTCCTGGATGAGGTCGAGCAGCGGCAGCTCGTTCTGCGGGTACTTCTTGGCGATCGACACGACGAGCGCGAGGTTCGAGTTGATCATGCGCTCCTTCGCGGCGGCGTCGCCCTGCTCGATGCGCTTGGACAGCTCGACTTCCTCGGCGGCGGTCAGCAGCGGATGGCGGCGGATCTCGTTGAGGAACAACCCGAGCGCATCCGACGTGTTGTGCGCGAGGCCGCTGTTGGCGTAGTCGGTCGGCGGCACGCCGACCCGGCCGCAGTCATCGGTGACGTCCAGGCCCTGCGCCTCGATCGCCTCGTGCAAGGCCGGCAGGTCATCGTCGTCGACCTCCAGCCGGCGCGCGAGCGTATCGAGCTCGGACAGGTTGACGCAGCCCTGCTCCTCGGCGCGCTCGAGCAGATGGGCGAGCGGCTCGGGCGGGTTGTCGAGGTCGAGCGGCACGGTCACGCGCGCTTACCCGGTCGCGTCGGCGCGAAAAACATCTCTACCGGGTGTCGTAGTCCTCGCGCGCCACGTCTGCCAGTAAACCGCATGCGCCATCTCACCGCGGCCGGTTGCGCTTTCGTTGCTGCCTGGCGGCCCTGGCCTTGCCGCGCCGCTGGCGCTTGACGCGCTCGCGTTCGCGCGCGGATGGCTGCGGCGCGTCGGGGCCGCGTGAGCGCTCCGGCGCCGGGGCCGAGCGCCTCGCGTCACGGACGATGACCCAGCCGATCAGCCCGATCAGTGCGGCGGCGCCGGCGACGATCAAGAGCTGCTGTCGCGTCGAGAGGCCCTCGTCCTGCGACTGCGTCGTCGGCGCCGGGGCCGGCGGCGGGGCCGGCGGCTGTGCGGGCGGGAGGGGTCCGATCTGTGCTTGGGCAGCCGCGGCCGGCACGAGGCTCAGCGTGAGCGTTGCGAGGACCGTGACAAGGCGTCGCACAGGGCGAGAGTACGCGTCGCTGCTCGATTCGGCATCTATGCTTGCACCGCGATGGCCAAGCAGCGACAAGTGCGAGTGGAGCAGAAGAGCGCGCTGGCGGCGATGGCGCAGATGGAGACCAGGTCCGACGACGAGCTCCTGACCGAGACGAAGTACCGCGCGGCCGCGCAGGCGATCCTCGGCGCGCGGGCCTCCGAGCGCTACGACGCCGAGCGCGCGCGCGAGCATTTCCGCAAGGCGATCGCGGCCGCGCGCCCGCAGGAGCGCATGCAGTTGCGGCGCATGGCCGAGGCGTCGCTGGCACTCGCCGAGCGCCGCCCCGACGACCTCAAGGCGGCAGTCGAGAAGCTCGGCCAGCAGGCCCCGTCGAGCCGCCAGCTCTTCATCCTGCGCCTCATGGGGCTCGTCGCTCCGGCGCCCGGATCGAGCCTGCTGCTGCGGGCGCGCGGCGGGCTCATCCTCGTGGCGTTCGTCGTCGCGCTGCTCGCGCTCGGCTATGGCCTTGCGCTGCTCGTCGCGCTTCCATTCGGCGGCGCGTCGACGTGGGGCGCGGCCTTCCTCGGCCTCGCGATCGTCATCGTCGCGCTCGTCGTGCTCGGCGTTCTCGGAAAGCGCAGACAGCGCGCAGCCCAGACAAAGGCGCGCGCCGCACGCCAGAGCTGATGTGCGGGCGCTACACGCTCGCGACGCCCGATCCCGCCCAGATTCGCGCCCGCTTTCCGATCGGCGAGCGCATCGAGGTTCGCCGCCGCTACAACGTCGCGCCCGGCGATGACGTGCTCGCCGTGGTGCAGCGCGAAACAGAGCCCGAGGGCGCCGTGCTGCGCTGGGGCCTCGTGCCGTACTGGGCCGACGATCCGCGCGAGCTGGGCGTCAAGACGATCAACGCTCGCGCCGAGACGCTCGAGGAGCGCCCGGCCTACCGCGACGCGTTCGCTCGGCGCCGCTGCCTCATCGTCGCCGACGGCTTCTACGAGTGGTCGGCCGGAGCGCCGCACTGGATCGCGCGCGAGGACGGCGTCCCGTTCGCCTTCGCCGGGCTGTGGGCGTCGTGGCGTCCACCCGGTGACGAGCCGGTCGAGCCGCTGCGCAGCTGCGCGATCGTCACGACGGCGGCGAGCGCGAGCGTCCGCGATCTGCACGACCGCATGCCGGTAATCCTGGCTCCCGATGCCGAGCGGACATGGCTGCATCCCGAGAGCGAGCCCGCTGAGCTTCACCAGCTGCTCGCCGCGGCGCGGGTGACAGAACTCGTCGCGCGGCCGGTCAGCCGAGCCGTCAACGACGCACGACACGACGAGCCGGACTGCCTGGATCCGCCCGAGCAGGCGGCGTTGTTCTAG
>JALZJA010000044.1 GCA_030860005.1 Actinomycetota bacterium | reverse complement strand
GAGCGGCTGCGACGGCGCCTGCAGGGCGACCGCGCACTGCTCCCGCTCGCCGAGCGACTCGAGTCGGCGCTGGCGGGAGCCGCGGCCGTGATCGCCGAGCGCGTGGCGGCGCTCGAGGCCGAGCTGCACGCTGATCGCGCGGCAGGCGAGCATCTCGCCGCCCAGCTGCGCGCATGCGCGATCGAGGAGGCGGAGATCCAGGGTCGGCTGCGCCGGCGCTTCGACGCCGTGACCGACGCCGAGGTGCGCGCGCAACAGGCGCGCGACCAGGCTGCGGAGACCCAGCACGAGCTCGAGCAGCTCGCCGAGCGCCTGGGCCTGGCGGCCGAGCCGTCAGATGGGGCGCTCGATGACGAGCAGATCGATGTGCTGCGGGGCCGGATCGAGCGCCTGCAGCGCCGCCGCGAGCAGCTCGGGCCCGTCAACCCGCTCGCGAAGGACGAGTACGAGCAGGCGCTCGCGCACGTCACCGAGCTCGAGGACCAGCGCACCGACCTCGAAACCGCCATGCGCGAGCTGCGCGCGCTCATCAAGGAAACCGACCGCCAGATACACGAGACGTTCGAGCAGACCTTCGAGGCGGCCGCGCGCAACTTCTCTGAGCTCGCCGGCCAGCTCTTCCCCGGCGGGCGCGGGCGGCTGGCGCTCGTGAAGGAGAGCAGCGGGATCACGGGCTTTGCGGGGGAGCCGACCAACCCTGGCGACGCCGGCGCGACAGCGGCGGATGCCGCGGAGGCGGCCGCCGAGGCCGAAGCGGACGCCGAGCGCGAGGAGGATCTGCTCGGCGTCGAGATCGAGATCACGCCCGCGGGGAAGTCGATGAAGCGTCTCTCGCTCCTGTCGGGCGGAGAGAAGTCGATGACGGCGATCGCGTTCCTCTTCGCGGTCTTCCTCGCCCGGCCGTGCCCGTTCTACATCCTCGACGAGGTCGAGGCCGCGCTCGACGACCCCAACATCACGCGCTTCCTCAACCTGCTGCGCCGCTACGCCGACCGCGCGCAGTTCATCGTCGTTACCCACCAGAAGCGCACGATGGAGGCCGCTGACACGCTCTACGGTGTGTCGATGGGCGACGACGGCGTCTCGAAGGTCATCTCCCGCAGGCTGCCCCGCGAGGAGGCCGACGCGCCCGCTGCCGGCGCGGCCTGAGTCCGTTGGCGCGCCAGCGGGTAGGCCATTCGTGATCCGACTATGGAAGAGAGCCAGATGCCAGATCAAGAAGAGCAGGAGACGGACGAGGATCTCGTCGACGCGATCCCGCCGAGGGACGGAAGCCCGAACGACCCGGTCTCCAACGCCGAGGCGCACCTGGAGGACGTGAACATGGACGATCAGCGCGAAGCGCTCAAGAAGATCCAGAAGGACATACCCTCCGCGGGGGAATAGCGCCAGCGACCGCTACAGCCGCTTCTCGGCCCAGTAGGTCGCAATGTGGTTGTCGTTGTACTGCCGGATCTCGGTGTAGCCCGCCGACCGAAACAGCGCCAGGCCGTGGATCTGCTCGGGCCCGCTGTCCAACAGGACGCGGGCGTAGCCGATCTCGCAACCCGCATCCTCGAGCGCTCGGAGCAACGCGCGGCCGACGCCGCGCGATCGCACCGTGGGCGAGACGTACATCCGCTTGATCTCGGCGACGTCGTCGTGCAGGCGCCGCAGCCCCCCGCAGGCGACCGGCCGGTCATCCGCGTAGCCGACGAGAAAGACGCCCGTCGGGGCGATCATCTCCTCCGGATGCGTCACCGACCCGGGCTTCCACAGGCGGCCCGGATAGACCTCGTTGAGATGGGCGATCATCTCGCCGAGCAGGTCGCTCCCCGGAGGCTCGTCAGAACGCCCGGGACGGAAGGTCAGCATCCCGATATCGTCGCGCAAGACGGGGTAATGGATGAGAAGAACCCGACCAAAGGACGCGCCATGACCCAGCACAAGGCTGAGCTTGAACAGACAGCGCGGGCCATCGTGGCCCCCGGCAAAGGCATCCTCGCCGCCGATGAGAGCATAGGCACCATGACGAAGCGACTTGACAGCGTCGACGTCGAGTCCACCGAGGAGACGCGTCTCGGCTTCCGCGAGATGCTCCTCACGACCGAGGGCGCCGCGGACTACATCAGCGGCGTGATCCTGTTCGACGAGACGCTGCGCCAGACGGCCTCCAACGGCTCGCTGATACCGAAGCTGCTCGACGACATGGGCGTGATCCCCGGCATCAAGGTCGACACCGGCGCCAAGCCGCTGGCCGGCTCGCCCGACGAGAAGGTCACGGAGGGCCTCGACGGCCTGCGTGAGCGTCTCGAGGAGTACTACGAGCTCGGCGCGCGGTTTGCCAAGTGGCGCGGCGTCATCGAGATCGGCGAGGGGCTTCCCACGCCGTATTGCCGGCATGTCAACGCCCACGCGCTGGCCCGCTACGCAGCGCTGTGCCAGGAGCAGAACATCGTGCCGATCGTCGAGCCCGAGGTGCTGATGGACGGCACCCACACGATCGACCGCGCCTACGAGGTGACCTCGAAGACCCTGCACGTGGTCTTCAGGGAGCTGTTCAAGCAGGGCGTCGTCCTCGACGAGATGCTGCTCAAGCCGAACATGGTGATGGCCGGCTACGACGCCGACCCGCAGCCGAGCGTCGACGAGGTCGCCGAGCGCACGCTGGAATGCATCTACAGCACCGTCCCGGCGGGCGTTCCCGGGATCGTCTTCCTGTCCGGCGGCCAGAGCGACGAGCTGGCTACGGAGCACCTTCAGGCGATGAACGCCCGCGGGCCGCATCCGTGGACGCTGAGCTTCTCCTACGGGCGCGCACTGCAGGCGCCGCCGCTGAACATCTGGCGCGGCGAGGAGGCCAACGTCGAGGCGGCCAAGGCCGCGTATCTGCATCGCGCGAAGTGCAACGGCGCGGCGACGCGCGCGGAGTACTCGCCCGAGCTCGAGCAGGAGCACTCAGCGGCTGCGTAACGCCTTCAGCCATCGTCGCGCACCCATGATGGGCATTGGCGCCGGGCCCTTGGGCGCTATCGTCGCGCCCCATCATGGCGCGCGACTGGAGCGATCTGTTCGTCACCGAAGGCGCTCCGCGCGCCGCCGCGGACGACCCTGAGCAGGCCGAGGAGGACCCCAAGCGCCGCCGCGGGCTCTTCAAGCGGCTGCGCGAGAACATGTCCAAGACGCGCGAGGCGCTCGGCGCGGAGATCCAGGCGACGCTGCTCGAGGGCGACGTCGACGAGGACACGTGGGAGCGCCTCGAGGAGGCGCTCATCATGGCCGACGTGGG
>JALZJA010000021.1 GCA_030860005.1 Actinomycetota bacterium | reverse complement strand
TGTAAGCCGGCGCTCTCGGCGACGCGGACGGAAGCCGGGTTGTTGGGGCGGATGGTTGCGTAGATGCGCCAGCCGGGACGCCGCGCGCGGCCGGCAGCGACGGCAGCCCTCGCGGCTTCGGATGCATAGCCCGATCCCCGGTGTCGGTGGTCGATGATGTATGCCAGTTCTAGGAGCGTGGGTCGCTAACGCGACGCTCGGGGGTGGGGCGGCGCGATCTGGGGGAATCGATCGTGGTCACGATGGTGATCGTCTCAGCTGAAGGTCTGCGGACGGAGCGGTGATCGCCGGGAGCGCGCCGTCTGGGCGGATATGCGCGGTGCGGGCCTCATCCCGTCCCGATGAGCTGCAGTCCGCCTGCCCGGTGGAGCTTGAGGAGGTTGTGGATCGCGCATTGGAAGCGCCATTGGGCGCGGGCGGCGTCCTGGCCGCGTAGGAGCAGTTGCTTGGCGTCTTGGACGGTCTGCATCTGGCCGAACACCGGCTCGACGATCGACTTTCGCCGCGCGTAGACCGCTTGGCCGTTCTTGGTCTTGAGCTTGCGGGCCATCTTCTGTCGGGGCGTAGCGTTCTTGGGGATCGGGCCGCGCGGCGCGATCGGCGCCGGGTCGGAGTGCTTCTGGCGGCCGGTCGCGATATGCGAGTCCAGGCCGTGGGCAGCGGTGATCACGACGTTCTCTTCGGAGAAGTAGCCGGCATCGGCGGCCAGCGTCGCGCCCGCGGCAAGCTCGGCGCCGATCGCCGCGAGATTCGCGTCGAGCTGGTCGAGCGCCGCGTCTAACTGCGGGCAGTCCGGCGCCTGATTAGACAGCTCGCAGGCAACGATCACCTGCGCCTGCTCATCGACGACCGCCTGACCGTTGTAGCACTGGTGAAACGACCCGTCGGAGGTCTTCATGATCTTCGAGTCCGGATCGGTGAAGTTGCGCTGCGCGGAGGGCTTCGGCGCGAACGGATCGCGGCCATCCGGCGGCGTGCGCGGCTTGCGACCTTCAGCCTCCATCTCGGCGCGGCGCGCCTCCTCGCGCCCGCGGGCCTCGGCCTCCAGCGCCGCCTTGGCCTCACGGATCTTCGCCAGCCGGCTCTCACGACGCTGCAACTCGGCGGGCAGCTCGTCGCCGCGGCAGTCCGCGCCGAACTGCTCGTCCTCGGCGGCATCGACGGCCTCGGCATCGGCCAGCAGCCCATCGACCCTGGCCCTCAACGCGGCGATCTCGCCCTCAAGCTGCGCCTCGGCCTTGACCATCCGGCCATGGCTCATCGCCTTGCGCCGCGACGCATTCGCGCGCAGCTTCGTACCGTCAAGCGCCAGGGCACCCAGGCCCACCATGTCGCTCTTCCGGCACAGGCCCAACGCCTGCACGAACAGCTCGCCAAGCGCCGCCAGGTGACGCCTGCGGAACCTCGCGATCGACCGGTAGTCCGGGTGCTGATCAGCACACAGCATCCGCACCGCCACGTCCCGGTAGGTCGCGCGCTCAAGCTTGCGCGACGACATCACCCCGTTGGCGTAGCCGTAGACCAGCAGCTTGACCATCAACCGCGGGTCATACGGCGGAAAGCCGCGCTCCTGCTCATAGGACGCATAGACCGCCGAGAGGTCCAGCGCGCCGCTCTCGACCAAGTCCGAGACGAAATGCGCCAAATCGCCGTCCGGCACCCAATCGCGCAGCACCGGTGCCATCAAAAGCGTCTGATCGGGGTCATACGCGCGAAACGACTTCCCTGCCCCGATCGGCGCCCGCCGCGCGCCCGCCGCCTCGACCTCCTCGACCTCGACCAAACGCTCCTGCGCAGCCACCGTCATCCGCGAATTCTCCGCGCCGCACCGGACGGAACCAGCGCCATTACTGACCCACGCTCCTAGCGGCGATCTTGGCTACGCGTTTCCCTACGACGCGAGGACGCTCACTGAGCTCGAGCGCCTGACCGGCGATCACGGCGAGCTTCGGTGAGCACCCGCGAGCCTCCCCTGGTCGGCCTGAGCGCGCTTGGCTTGGCGCCCTACGACGGCGAGCGACTTAACGCGGCGGTGGCAGAGGTCGCCAGCGACTGGCGGCTCCCCCAACCGAAGCGGGCGCGCGCGCTGCTTGCCTGCCGCGAGCTGGTCGCGGTCCTCGACGCGGTCGACGGCGTGACGCTGCAAGAGCGCTACGAGGCCTTCGAGCTGAGCGTCTGGCCGCGCTGGCGAGCGGGCGTTGGACGCCCGCCGCCACGCCGCTGGAGCTGGGGGGTGCGCGCCGCGGCGATCTCGCGCGCGGTGCGGCCCAGCTGGCAGGGCGTGCTGCCGTTTATCCAGCCGCTCAAGTGGGTGAAGCCGCTGCCCGCCGACGATCCGCTCGTGCGCGAGCAGAAACGCGTGCGGGCGGCGATCGCAGGGCTCCAGTGGGCAAAGCCAGACGCTCGGCACCGCTCACTGACGCTCGCGCTGCGGATCCTGCTCGGCGCCGGCTACGCGAGCCTCGACCAAATCACCGAGGAGGACCTGCGCCGCGTCGCGTCAGAGCACCTGCCGCGCGGGATCGACGCGCTCGACGGCGCGCTCTGCGCGCTCGGGGTCTTCAAGCGCACGCCAAAGCGCGGCCCCACGCGGCTGATGCGCGTCTCGCGCGTGGTGCTAGCTGAGCTCGCGGCACGGGTCGACATGCCAGAGCGCTTTCGCGATGTGACGGGGCGCTACCTCGAGACCTATGCGCAGCGGATCTCCGATAACCATTCGACCCTTCGCAACAAGGCCTCGCACCTGGCGCGCTTCTGGCGCTTCATCGCAGAGCACCATCCGGAGGTCGCGGGCTGCCGCGACGTCCTGCCCGCTCACGCGCGCGCCTACATACCGGCGGCGATCGCACAGGGGCGCGCCGCTCGCCGCCAGGCAGGCGGTGAGAAGGACACCGACACCGCCGCCGGCTGGCTCTCCGCCGTGCGCGTCTTCTTCACCGACATCTGCAGCTGGGCGACCGAGCCCGGATCGCCGTTTGCCACATACGCGCCACGGACGATCCCGCTCACCCACCACGACCTCAAGGGCGTCGGCTTCGAGAAGGTCCGCCGCCGCAAGACCGCGCGGATGACCGCCACGGTGCTCGAGCTCGAGCGCGAGGTGCCGAACATCCGCGCCTACGCCTTTCGCGCCTGGCACGAGGCCGACGCGGTTCTTCAGGCCAGGCCGGGCGACCGCGCGGCAGAGCTGCGCGAGCGCGAGGCCTTCTGGGACTGGGCGCTGCTCGAGCTGCTCGTGCAGTCGGGGCTCCGGATCGAGGAGGCCTGCGAGCTGACGACGCTCGACGTGCTAAAGCGCCATCTGCCAGACGGGCGCCGCTACTACCTGCTCCACGTCAAGCCCTCGAAGTTCGACCGCGTGCGCGTGATCCCTCGGCGACGGCCTCGGGCGCGTGATCGCAGACATCATCGCCCACGTGCGCCGCTTCTACGACAGTCCGGGCGTGCCCGCCTGCGACCACTGGGACGTCCACGAGCGCCGCGCGCTGCCGCGCGCCCCCTACCTGCTCCAGGGCGCCCAGCACCCGTCGGTGATCAGCGGCGATCACGTCCGCAGGCGCCTGCGCCGGCTCTCAGAGGCGGCGGGTGCCCGCCGCCGCGACGGCTCGGCGCTCGTGCTGAGGCCACACGACTGCCGGCGGATCTCCGCCTCTGAGCACCTCAACAACGACACCCCGCCGCACGTGATCCAGGCGCTGCTCGGCCATGGGGCGCTCGACACGGTGATGGTCTACGCAAAGCTCTACCCGTCAAAGCTCGTCGAGGAGTACCGCAAGGCCTTGCGCGGCACCTACGAGGCGATCCACGGGCCCGACGCGCTGCAAAACCCGACCGCCGACGAGTGGGCGCGTTTCTCGGCGAGCTGCAGCCTCAGAGACATGGGAACTCACGTCTGCGCGCTGCCCGCCGGCGATCACTGCTCCCGGGGGCTCGTCTGCCTCGGTTGCTCGCACGCCCAGCCGAAGAAGAGCGCCGCGCCGATCTTCCGGCGAATGCTCGTCAGCCACCGCCGCTCGCTCGCACGCGGACGCAGTCGCGGTGAGCCGGCCGGCCAGCTTGCCGCCAGGGAGCATGAGGTGGTGCGCATCGAGGGCGCCCTTCGGCGCGCGGAGGAGCTAACCGAGGACGTTGCCGTCGCGATCGAGGCCGCTGCGGCGTGACCAGCGCCGCGCTGGAGCACGGCACGCACGCAGCCTCTAACTTGCGAGGCTTACGACCATGACGGCGTCAGTGGCCTTCGATCTAACCGTCCGCGAGCAAGCGGCGCGCGAAGGACGAGCATGAAACCGCACCGACTCGGCGCGGCGACACTGCTCTGCCTGTCTTTGATGCCGGTCGGTTGCGCCACCGAGGGCGAGGGAGACGCAGCGCAGCAGCAAGGCACTAAGGCGGGTCCCGGCACCGAACGCCTCGCTGGCTGCTTGCGTGACTCGGCAGCGACGGTTAAGGAGGTAGCGCCACCAGAGCACCCAGGCGCCGAGGACAAGCGGCTGCACGCAATCTTCGGGTCAGGCTACGCCGGCGTGTTTCTTATCTACCGCTCGAGCTCCCCCGCTGACCGCAGGCACCAGGAGCATCGAAGAGGACAAGCCGCCCCAGTGCTACGGAAGGGAGGCATCGTCCTCAGCTACTCCGGCCACAGCGTCGACGCCACGACGAAGTCCGACATGACGACGCTGGAGGACTGCCTGCGCCAATCAGGTCCGGGCGATGACCCACCGCGCGGCGAGCTGGCGCGCCAGCTGAGCCAGATCGAAGCGCGCAAAGACGCCCGCCGACGGGAGTACCGCGACCGCCAATACAACGCCCCGGACGAGATTCGCCGGGAACTGGCGCGCCTTCGCAGCTACCGCAGGTACACGCTCTACCACCTGGGTGAGCGCCACGCCGGCCATGCACTGACCGGGCTCAACAGCAAACTGCAACCGGTCATCTACGGCCGATACACCAAGCCCAGACTGCCAAAGCCAAGCTCCCCGACGTTCGACTTCATCTACGGCGACTGCAAGCCCCCGCCGGGTCGGGAGGGCGGCTGCCGGCTGCCGCTCACTGTCCACAACTACGAGATCTGTGCCCTCAACCCCAACAGCTACAGGATATCCGCCCGCACTCTGACCGAGAGGATCCGAGGCGTCCCCTACTACATGAGACGGGCGGGAGCGCTTGAGCTCTACACCGGCACCACAACGGTGGTCATCTTCGCCAACGACTCGCAAGCGGCGAAGCGCGCGGCGGAGCAGTTGCGACCCATCGACGGGCGCATTGGGCCCCGCAGCTCGCTTCCCGCTCCCGTGAGTGGAGCGCTCGAGGGACGCCTGCGGTGCCGACCAGCTCCCAAGCAGGACTGATCACCGAGCGGATCCCCGCTCCACGCTCCGAGCCGGCCGAGCTCCGTGACCCTCCGGGTCACTCCGCTCGGTCGGCTCATAGTCCAAGCAGCAGCGGCACATGCAACGGC
>JALZJA010000634.1 GCA_030860005.1 Actinomycetota bacterium | reverse complement strand
ATGCCGGCAGCTGAGAGTGACCCTCCTGCCTGTATGCAGCACCTGTACGGGACGCCGACGGCTCGCTGTTCGACGCTTGCGCTTGGCGCGACAAGCATCAGCACGGGGCGGCGCCGAGTTGCATGGAGGCTGTCGCACAAAGCCGCTCCGGACAATGCGGACCAACGCCCCCGAATCTCCGCGCTGAGCACCCTGCCGATGCGCGCGTCGCCTTCGGCCAAAGCTGCCTGACGGACGACTTGGGGCTCGCTCCGAGGAAGGCTTAGAACGCGCTCAGCGACGTCGCCAGGGGTTTGTGCGACAGCCTCCGCGCAAAGCAGGAGTGGCGCCGCGGTACCGCTTGGCATGGAGGGTGTTGCACAAAGCCGATCCGGAGAACGCGGACCGACGTCTCCAAACCTCCGCGCGGAGGACCCTGCCGAAGTCCACGTCCCCCTCGGCGGATGATGCCCGGCGGACGACTTGCAGCTCGCTCCGAGGAAGGCTTAGGAGGCGCTCAGCGACGTCGCCAGGGGTTTGTGCGACAGCCTCCATGGAAGGCAGCAGCGTCGGGATGCATCCGTCTACGGATCCTGTGAGCGCTCGGGGGTGTCGCCCAAGCACAGAATGCGATCACAGCGCACCCGAAGGGCAGCGTCAGCGCGGTAGCGTCGTGGGATGCTCTTCGTTCTCACGGGTTCGAGCGCTGCTGGAAAGAGCTCCGTGCTCTCGGGGTTGGCCGCTCGCGTCGCGAATCTCGAACGGCATGACTTCGACGAGCAGGGCGTCCCGCAGGGCGCCAGTCGGCGGTGGCGCCAAGAGGCCACCGAAGCGTGGACGAGACGCGTCGTTGCCTACGACGCCGACGCCCACGACACGCTGATCGCCGGCCAGACTCCAATGGGCGAATGGCTCGCCGTTCCCTCGGCAACCGAGCTCGATGGCATCGCCGTCTGCCTGCTGGACGTCAGCGATCAAATTCGTGCGCAGCGCCTCCGCCGACGTCGGGCTGGGATCGCGCCCGACCGCACGGACCTGGCACCTCTGCTCGCCTGGGCGTCCTGGCATCGCTCGCACGCGGCCGATCCGCAATGGCGCCAAGACGTGATTCGCCAAGCCAGTTGGGAGCAGATGCGCTGGCAACGGTGGCACCACTGGCAGCGCGGCGACCGACGGTGGGACGTGTTGACGCTCGACACGTCAAGCTCGCCGATAGACGAAACCGTGGAACAGCTTGCCGACTGGATAGCGGAGCGGCGCGACTCTCACCGCGCAGGATCGCTGGCGCTCTCGGGGCGCTGGTGGGCTTAGAAGCAGGACCGGTAGCCGTGCGTTGCATCGGCCGCACTACCGCCTTGGACGACGAGGAGCAGTCCGTGCCCGCGCTGGCGAGAGCGCTGGATCTCGCGCAAAGCAGCACTCGTGTCGGAGGTGCTCCCCTCGCATGAACGCAGCAGTCCGTAATCGGCCTCGTCGACGATGTGATCCAGAAGGTGCGGCTAGCTCGGCGTGGCCTCCGGAAGGTCGCGGTTGAGAAGGCCCGCAGCTTCGAGAACCTTCATCGTCACTAGAACCGGGTTGTCCCGGTACTGCTTGTGCGCCGCGGCAGCACGAACCTTCCCGACGACTTCGTCGAGTCCGAAAACCTCGATGGGCCCGCTGCCGGCGCGTTGCTTCGCTGCCCACGCTCGTATCCGTGTTTCATGGGTGCGCTTCGTCGGCGCTGCGAAGCGGCCGACATACAGGCGTAGCTGTACGTCCCGCTTCTTGTAGCCGTAGCGCTTCGCCGCCTCGGCAATAACTTGGTCTCGAATCGTGCGGTCGTTGAGCAGCAGATAGAGCTTGCGGCCCCGCTCGTTCGTGGTCTCGCCAGTAACGTGATCGGCAACCACACCTCGCGATCCGAAGAAGGACTTGACGGTCGCGAGGACCAGCCGGTCCGCGCGGGCGGCTACAAGGTCGACCTCGTAGCCGTGGGTCTGCATCTCCTTGTAGGCCGCTTTGCGGGTCTGAAGCTGGACCGGAAACTTCACTGCCTCGGAAACGACGAAACCTTCCCGTTCGAGGGCCAGGGCGACGAACGACTCGAACGCCTCCACGGCTACGACCCCGCCGCGGCGGCGGCCGCTCGGGATTGCTCGAACGCCCAGTCGAAGACCGCGAGTACCTGGTTCAGCGTGTCGTCTTGAACGAGTGCAGCGAGTGGGATGCGCGGCCTCCGCTCGACGGCGTCCGGGGGCAAATCGACGTTCGGGATCGCGTCGAGCCGTTGCCGTAGTTGCTCGCGGCGTTCCGGCACGTCGAACGGTGGCCGCCTCTTGATGAACTGGAACTGCACTTCGAGGCCGCCGTAGGTGTAGAGCGCGAACGGGAACAGGTACGCGTTTCCCTTGTAGAGCCCGGCCTGGAACGAGCCGTCCTTCTTGCCGCTGCCGTAATACGGACGAAGGTCGTCGTGGCTGTCGACCCACTCGAATATCCGGCGCGCCACGGCCGCCTCGCCTGGGCCGCGTCGCATCTCAAGTTCAGCGAGTAGCGAGTCGCGGTCCCATGCTCTTCCCTCAGGCTTGTGCTTGGCCTGGCGCGCGGCTTCAGTCTGACCAATTACGCGCGGAACGATTGTCTGTTGCGTGTGCGCTTCGTCGACGTACTGCTTAACCTCGATGGCGAGAACCTCAGTCTCTCCCATCTGACCGTTCAGGAACTCGACGATCCGTCGCAGGCGCGGCGGAATCGCGTCCGCTACGAAGACGAGTCGCAGCTTGCCCGCCGCCAGGTTCGTTCCAACCGTTTCCCAGTAGGCATCGGTGTCTTGCACTCCCGGGAAGGCTTCGCGGAGGGCCTCGTCAGGGTCGGCTGCCCTCTGCTCGCATCGCGCGGCGAACCATGCGCGGAGGGCGTCGACGTTCCAGTACGAAGCCGCGTTCGCGGCGTAGTCGAGCATCTGCCCGACGACCTCTCGCCGGATGCGTGTGTCGGAGCTTCGCTTGACTTCGACGAACGTCGGCACGGCATCCTGATCCAGATACAGATGGTCGAGCGTCATCCGACGGCCCGGTTCTTCCTCATCTGCGAGGGACGCCTCCTGCTTCACCAGTAGCCACGCGTCGCGCCCTTCCCCACCGCCATCCCCGACGAGAATCTCGGGGTGCTCGGCGATCAGGTTCTGGAGCACCGGCTCCGTCTCGTACGGCTCCTCTCGCAGCGGAATGAAACTGTCGCCATGCCGCATAAAGACCCCTCCCACCTGCGACACGCTAGCCCCTTTTCAGCGGTGCCGGCTTCCCAGCATCGGCCATAGCGGCTGCACCCCAAGCCCCCGCAGCGCCGACTACCTGACCGCGGCGCCTGCGACCCGGCCGGTCGGCCGCGTATCGGATCGCTCGAATACTCCGGGCTTGTTCAACGAGCCCAAGGAGGGGTCCTGTCCGAACTGCAGGGCGGATGGCCGCAACTCGCGCAAAGGAGGAGCGTCGCCAGCTCAGCGGATGAGCCAGGCGGATGTCACCGCGCGGCGCGGACGCTGCTCGGCGGCGGCGATCCCGGGAGGCAAGCGTCTTTCGCCCCGGCGGGTCCCGCGCG
>JALZJA010000631.1 GCA_030860005.1 Actinomycetota bacterium | reverse complement strand
CATCGAGGTGCTGTAGCACTTGTTGACCTTGCGGTTCGTGAAGTCGATCTCCGTGTGAATACCGAGCGACCCCACGATGCGGGTGATCGGATCCCACGCCATCTCCTTGACGACGACGCCTTGGGTCTGCTGACTTGACTGAAGTGTTGCCATGTAGCTGTCTCCTCCTACCAGGTCTTCTGCCAGCCGGTGGTGAGCTCCGCACGCGGATGCCGCCACTCGGGCTCTTTGTCGCCCTTGGTCTTGATGGACTGGTTGCGGAAGTACCTCAGCACGGGGCCGTAGGTGAACTTCGCGAGGGCCGTCGAGCCCTTGGCGTTCTTGTCCTCGTCCATGAACGGCATGAACTTGTCCGGGAAGCCCGGCATCGTGCACGCCATGCAAATCCCACCGACGTTCGGGCATCCGCCCACGCCGCTCTGCCAGCCGCGAATCGGCACGTTGCACTTGACGACCGGACCCTTGCAGCCGAGCTTCACGAGGCAGCGATGGTCTGAGCCGTACTCGGTCGCGAAGTTGCCGTGCTCGTAGAAGGCGGCGCGGTTGCAGCCCTCGTGCACGCTCCGGGCGAAATGCATCGTGAGCCGGTGCTGCTCGTCGAGCTCCGGGATCGGCGCGATGCCGGCCAGGGCCATGACGAGAACCGTCAACGACTCAGTGGTGTTGTCGGGCTGCGCGGGGCAACCGGGAATGTTGACGACCGGAATTCCCGCGGCGGAGGTCCAGCCCCAGCCGAGGTAGTCGCACAGCCCCATCGCACCCGTCGGGTTGTTCTTCATCGCCGGGATGCCGCCGTACGTGGCGCACGTTCCCAGCGCGACGGTCGCAGCCGACTTCGGCGCAAGGCGATCGATCCACTCGTTCGTGGTGATCGGCTGGCCGTTGCTGGGGTTCACGCCCATCCCTGCCCAGTGACCCTCGCCGTTGATCTTCTCGTTCGGGATCGAACCCTCGACGATGAGGACGAACGGATCGAGCTTGCCGGCCTCGGCGTCATACCAGGCCTGCATGAACTCGGCTCCGACCTCGTACGCGAGCACCGGGGTATGCGCAACGACCTTCGGCATGCCCGGGATCGCACCCGTGATGATGTCCTCGAGACTCGGGTTGACCGCCGACGTCATGGAGACCGAGTCACCGTCACAACCCAACCCGGACGTCATCCAGATGACGTGAGCGGTGATCTGCTCGGTCTCGTGCTGCCTTGGTGCGAACTCGATTGATGCCATGTGAGCTCCTCCCTGCTGGCTAACAGATGCGCGGCAACGGATCGCCAACGAGCTGATCCATCACGCGCTTGCCTCCGAAGGCGGTGGCCATGAGGACCATGCCTTCGGGTTCGGTCTTGCATTCGCCTATTTCGGCGGCCTCTTCGCCGCCGGGCACCGACCGCAATGCGGCCAGCGCGTCGACCGCCGCCTCCGGGGCGACGATCGCGATGAGCTTCCCCTCATTCGCCACGTGCATCGGGTCGATCCCGAGGATCTCCGCGGCTCCAGCGACGGCCGGGTGCACAGGCACCTTGGCCTCGTTGATGATCATTGCTACTCGTGATGCTCGTGCAAGCTCGTTGAGGACCGACGCGGCGCCGCCGCGGGTCGCGTCGCGCAGGCAGCGCAGCGACGGGCCGGCGGTGTCGAGCAGCGCGTCGACCATCGGCCAGAGGTTCTGGGTGTCGGACTCGATGTCGGCGTCGAGATCGAACTCACCGCGGGCGAGCATGATCGCCGTGCCGTGGTCGCCGACGCGTCCGGAGACGAGGATCCTGTCGCCGGGCCGCAGCGACGAGGGAGACAGCGTCGCGCGGTCGTCGATGAGCCCGAGCCCCGTGGTGCAGATGTACATCTGATCGCAGTGTCCACGTTCAACCACTTTTGTGTCGCCCGCCACGATCGGCACGCCGGCGTCTGCGGCGGCGGCGGCGATCGCCTCGACCTCGGCCTTGAGCGTTTCCGCCGACAGGCCCTCTTCGAGAATCAGCGAGAGCGTCAGCGCGAGCGGCTGCGCTCCGGCCATGGCGAGGTCGTTGACCGTGCCGTTGACGGCGAGATCGCCGATCGACCCGCCGGGGAAGCGGATCGGCTTGACGACGAAGCTGTCGGTCGTCAGCGCGACGTTGCCACCGAGCACCGAGACGTTGCCCGCGTCGGCCATCTCCGACAGCGTCTCGTTCGCGAACGCCGGCACGAGCAGTCCTTCGATGAGGCCCTGGGTCGCCTTGCCGCCCGCCCCATGAGCCATCGTGATCTGGGTATCGCGGAACTTCTGGCGCTTGGCGCGCGCGGTCTCGATGATGTTGAGGACCTTCTGCTCGCGCTCTGAGACGTCGCTGGGCAACTAGACGACCTCGCGCTCTCGAGCAAAACGCCCGTAGTTGTAATACGCCGCGCAGGCGCCCTCGCTGGAGACCATGCACGTGCCGATCGGGCGCTCAGGCGTGCAGCCGGATCCGAAGACCTTGCATTCCCACGGCTTGATGACGCCCTTGAGAACCTCGCCGCACTGGCACGCCTTCGGGTCGGCCACGCGGATGCCGGGGACCGTGTACTCGATCTCGGCGTCCATGTCGGCGTAGGCCTCCGAGAGCTTCAGGCCGCTCTGGGAGATGAAGCCCATGCCGCGCCACTCGAAGTGGGGCCGCAGCTCGAAGACCTCGGACATGACCTCGAGCGCGCGCGGGTTGCCCTCCCACGGGACGACGCGGGCGTACTGGTTCTCGACCTCGCAGCGCCCTTCCTTGATCTGCGTGAGGATCATGTGGATCGCGTGCAGCACGTCGAGCGGCTCGAAGCCGGCGACCGCGATCGGCTTGTGGTACTCGCGCGGGATGAACTCGAACGGGCGGACGCCGACGACGGTGGAAACGTGCCCTGGGCCGATGAAGCCGTCGAGGCGCAGGTCTGGGGAGTCCAGCAGCGCGCGCAACGGCGGCACGATCGTGACGTGGTTGCACATGCAGAAGAAGTTCGGGACGCCCTCCATCTTGGCGCGCTTGAGCGTCAGCGCCGTCGACGGAGCCGTGGTCTCGAAGCCGATCGCGAAGAAGATGACGGGACGGTCCGGGTTGGCCTTCGCGATCCGCAGCGCGTCCAGCGGGGAGTACACCATTCGGATGTCCGCGCCCTCGGCCTTGGCGTCGAGCAGCGTGCCGTCCGAACCTGGAACCCTGAGCATGTCGCCGAAGCACGTGAAGATCACGTCCGGCTGATGGGCGAGCGCGATGCCGTCGTCGACGCGCCCCATCGGGATGACGCAGACGGGACAGCCGGGGCCGTGCACGAGCTCGACGTTCGCGGGCAGCAGGTCATCGATCCCGTACTTGTAGATCGAGTGCGTGTGCCCGCCGCAGACCTCCATGAACTTGTAGTGGCGGCCGGGCTCGACGAGCCCCAGGATCTCGCCCGCGAGCGCTTCGCCGAGCGCGGGATCGCGGAATTCCTCGACGTACTTCATGCAGGGGCCTCCTGGGTAAGATGTGCGATCGCCGTGCCGGCGTGGACAAGGATCTTGTCCCCCGGCGCCACCGGGGCGACTAGGTCGGTTTCAACGGTCTCCGAGTTCCCGTCGTCATCAGCGCACAGCGCGAGCCCCCGCTCTTCGTCGAGGCGCATCACGCTCATGGAGATCGCGACATCGCCGCACGTGATGCAGTGCGTGGAACCGTCGCAGATCGATGCCAAGGCGGATGCCGTGCTGGCGATGAGGCGCGTCATTCGATGATGCTCGCCTTCAGTTCCTCGAGCTCCTGCTCGTAGTCCTCGCCCATGCTTTCCAGCATGCGGCGGGTCTCGTGGGCTTCCTCTTCATCGATCTTCGACATCGCGAAGCCCACGTGGATCAGGACCCAGTCCCCGGGACCGACGCCCACGCCGTCGTCATCGAGCAGGCCGATGTTGACGTTGCGCTGAACGCCGGCGACATCAACCTTGGCGAGGCGGTTCGATTCGTCGACGACATCGAGAATCCGGCCGGGTATGGCAAGGCACATAGACAGGTCCCTCTTCGAGCTACTTCAATACATCACGGTCAAGAGCAGGAGCGAGTCCTACCACTCGCGCAACTCCCGCGCTAGATGTTCAGATCACCTTGTGCCGCCGATCGACATCGTGGTACTCAACGAGACCGTTCGGGTTGAGCCGGTGTGCCCTAGGCTAGGAAAGGGAGGAAGCCCGCGTGGCTACGACGCAGGATCCCATCGAGCAGATGCTCGAGAAGCTTGGAGAGTTTGGCGTGCCGGTCGGCGAGATCGGCGACCGGGCGAAGGGGATCATCGGCCAGGTTGGCTCGATGGATCCCGGCGCAGTCGTCGAGCAGGTCGGCGCGCTCGATCTCAGCCAGTTCGACATCGGAGAGATGGTCGGCGAGCTGAAGGAACGGGTCGAGAATCTGGATCCGGCCCTGCGCGTCCCCGTGATGGTCGCAGCCGGCTTCGTGGCCGCGCGGGTGGTGAGGTGGGTCATCCGGTGACTCCTCGCGCGTACGTGCATGAGGGAGCTTCGCCGACCGCCCGACGTCACACTGAACAACCATGAGCTCAGAGATTTCCGATCACCGTGCAGACACGCCGATGACGCACGAGGCGACATCCAGCGATATCGTCGCCGCACGCGAGATGCGTGTGGCCCGGGGAGCGGCCGCGCTTGGTTTCGCGGTCGGCTTGCGTCGGAGACCAGCGTGGAAAGGCAGCCATATGCGGAGCAGAAGGATGAATCAACTCGCGCCGGCGATGATGTCGCTGGCCGCGACGAACCAGCAGCTGCTCGGCCTCGTCGGGTCGCGACGCAACATCCTGTGGCGGGCCGTCCCGCTCGGGATCGCCGTGGCAGGTGTCGCCTACCTCACCGCCGAGGAGGAGCAGCGCGCGGCGATGCTCGAGCAGGGCCAGGCGCTGCTCGAGCAGGCAGGTGGGCTCGTGACGAGCTCCGGGGTCCTGGACAAGCTCTTCGAGTAGCAGCGGGCAGTACCGCGTGCTCGGTCCACCGCAATCCGGTGGTCCACCGGAGCACGCGGGCGCTACGTCGTGTCGCCCGCGTGGATGCGCTCGCCGCCCTTGGCCTTCGACAGTGGCCCGCCCTCGCGCCCGTGGCGCACCGCGGCAACCTCGGCCATGATCGACAGCGCCGTCTCCTGAGCGGAGGTTCCGCCGAGATCCAGGCCGACCGGCGCGCTGATGCGCTCGAGCTCCTCGTCGTTCACGCCGGCAGCGAGTAGGCGCTCGCGGCGTTCCTTCTGGGCGCGCGTGGAGCCCATGGCGCCGATGTACGGCGCCTCCGAGTCCAGCGCGATGAGCAGCGCCGCGTCGTCGAGCTTGGGGTCGTGGGTGAGCACCGCGATGTACGTCGCGGGGTCGGGCGCGCCGATCTGCTCGAAGGCCTTGTCAGGCCAGCCGGCGATGACCTCGTCGGCCGCCGGAAAGCGCTCCTCTGTGGCGAAGCGCCCGCGCGGGTCGACGACGTAGGAACGCCAGCCGGCAACCTGGGCGAGGCGCGTGAGATGGTCGGAGTACTCGACGGCGCCGAAGATGACGAGCCGCGGCGGCGGCGCGCAGATGTCGATGAAGAGGTCGCCGCGCAGCTCGGACGTCTCCGTCCAGATGAGCTCCTCCGCGTGGGCGCGGCCCTCGACATCGAGCTCGTCGTCGCCGAGCGTGCCGCTCGTCTCGCCGTCGACGTGGACGAGCATGCGCGCACCGGCGTGCGGCCCCTTCATCGCCGTCACGAGCGCGGCGCGGCCATTGCCGCGCGCGATCTCGGCGAACTCCTTCTGGACGCTCACGGCTCGTAGACCTCGACCCAGACGTCGATCTCGCCGCCGCAGGGCAGGCCGACGTCCCATGCCATGTCGTCGCTGATCCCGAACGTCGTCAGCTCGGGATCCGCGCCCTGAAGCACCTTGTCGGCGATCTCGATGACCGCGCCTTCGACGCAGCCACCCGACACCATGCCGGAGACCTCGCCCTTGTCGTTGATCGCCATCTTCGATCCGGGGGGCCGTGGCGCCGAGCGGCGGACCTCGACGACTGTCGCCAGCGCGACCCGATCGCCTCGCTGCACCCAGCGATCAACGTCATCGATTACGTCCCTCATGCTCGCTCCCTTGCGGTCGATGCAACTTCGAAACGGGATGCTACTCCCGGGTCCTCGCCTACCTGGTGAGCCCGATAACAAGCTGGCGCGCGAGCGTCCTTCGGCCCCCTCGAGCCTTCACCATGTTGTCGGCGAACTGCTCGACGAGCGGGGTCTCATTTATTCCGCATCAAGCCCTGTCGGCGCTGCGCCACGTTGCGGGCGCACAGCCCCGTGAACTGTCATACTGGCCGCTCTGTCTCGCGGCTGGTAGCGGGGCCGCGACGGACTCTTGGGAGGAACGTGACCGTGCAGTTGATGGACACCATTCGAATGAAGGGGAGCTGACCGTGGCTGGCGATTGGAGAGCGGTGTTCCTGCGCGTGCACCCGACGGGCAAGCCGGTGCTGAGCCTCTCGACCGAGAGCGATGGGAAGGAGTCGGAGTACGCTCAGATCGTCTCCGACGAGCTCGGCATCGCGGCCGCGGACGTGAAGGTCGTCCCCGGCGACCTCTCCCGCTTCGGCGATGGTCACGGGTTCGGGACGAGCCCGAGCGGCGGGACGGGCAACGCGATCCGCAGCGTCTGCGGAAAGATCAAGGAGAAGGCGCAGATCCTGGCCGGCGGCATGCTCGGCACGTCGCCGCAGAGCCTCTCGTGGACCGGCGACGCCTTCGCGGCCGGGAAGGATCCGGAGCAGGGCAAGCGGATCGAGGAGATCGCGCTCTACGCCCACGGTGGCGCCATGGAGCTGCCCGCCGGACTCGACGGCTCGCTCGACGCGCAGACTGCCTACAGGGAATGACGACCGGCCCTCGGGGCCACGTATCAGCTCCTCCGTCGTCGACGGCTCGGCCTGCTCGTCAGGCCGCTGACCGTCGGCGGCTGGCACGTCGGCATGCGCGCCGGCGCCGTGCGCCGCTGAGGCTTGCCATGAGCGCGGCGCATGTCGCGCCGAGGACGGGCACAGCCATCGCCAGCGTCTCCTCGACCGGGAACCCGGCGATGTGAGCGAGGGTCGCGGCCATCGGGCTCAGTCCGCCCAGCTCCGCCCCGGCGCGGTCTTGCCCTTCTTCGGGCTGTAGCCGCTGGGCATCGCGATGCCCTCGTTTCCGGAGCCCGCGTAGCCCCATTCGTCCTCCTCGGGCTCCTTGTCGGCGGAGGGCGGCTTCCAGCTCGCCTCCGTCTGGATCGCGTCGACCTCGAGGTCGGCGGCGATCGCGTCCGCGACCTCGTCGAGCGATTTCAGGCTGTGGCCGCTCACCAGCGCGTTGATATATGGCAGCGCGGCGACGAGGCCGCCGGCACGCGGTGCGAAGCCCGGCGCGCTGACGCGCGGGTTGACCCACACGATGCGGTAGGCGAGCCGCGACAGGCGCTGCATCTGACGTTCGACGATCTCGGGATCGCCGCGCTCCCAACCGTCGGACAGGATCACGATCACGGCGCCGCGGGCCATCCCGCGGCGACCGTGCCTGTCGTTGAAGGTCTTCAGGGCGTCGCCGATGCGAGTACCGCTCGACCAGTCCGGAGTGGCCTCCGTGGCCCGCCTGATGGCCCGCTGCGGGTTGCGTCCCGCGAGCTGCTTCGTCAGCCGCGTCAGGCGCGTGGCGAAGACGAACGCCTCGGCGTTCGGGCCGGTGGCGCGGGCACAGTGCAGGAACTGCAGGTATGCGCGTGCGTAGGGCTCCATCGAACCGGAGATGTCGCAGAGCATCACGAGGCGGCGCGGCTCGATGCGGCGCTTGCGGTACTTGAGCTTGATCGGGTCGCCGGCCGTGCGCAGGCTCGCGCGCAGCGTGCGGCGCATGTCGATGCGCTCGCCGTGGCGCTGGCGCTTGACGCGGCGCAGGCGCCGTGTCGGCGTGGCGAGCTTGAGCCGCGTCATGAGGTGGTAGAGCATCGCGAGCTCGTGCGCCTCGAGATCGGAGAAGCTCTTTTCGGCGAGCAGCTCCTCTTCGCTGGCCTGAGCGATCGGGATCTCCGTCGCATCGTCCTCCTCGTCGTCGTCCTCGCCGGGTGAGTCGCCGGCACTCATCTCGCCGCCCTCCATGTCTTTGGGTGGGGCCGGCGGCTCTTCGGTGTCCTTCGTGTCGTCGTCCTCGTCCTTGTCCTCGGCGTCGAGCGCGTCGGGCTCGTCCTCGTCCTCCTGCTCCTCCTCGGCGAGATTGACGAAGATCTCATCGAACACCCGGTTGAACGCCGGAAGCTGCTGTACCGCCGTGACGAAGATCGAGCGCGTCGTCCAGTACAGCCGCCGGCGCGACTCCGGCTTGACGAGCGTCAGCGCCGTCGCGTAGTTCGCCGACTGCACCGGCGTGACCGGCACGCCCTCTTCGTGCAGGCGCTGGCTGAACGCCCCGGCGACCGCCGGCAGGTCGAGCTGGAGCGTCTCGACGCGGAAGTCTCGCTGCTCGCTCGCCAGGCGCCAGACACCGTCATCGCCCTGTACGACCTCGTCAGCCATGATGCTTACGCGGGATCCTCGACCAGCTCCTCGAGGCCCGCTGCGCGGACCACCTCCTGATCCTCGCTGTACTTCAGCACGGAGCCGAGCGTCCGGTCCATCGCCTCGGTGTCGAGCGTCTCGATGCCGAGCAGGTCGAGCGCGGCGACCCAGTCGATCGCCTCGGCGATGCCCGGTGGCTTCTGGATGTCCGAGTTGCGCATGCGCGAGACGGCTTCGGCCACCTGGACGGCGAGCGTCTCCGACACACCCTTTACGCGGCGGCGGACGATCTCGACCTCGCGCGACGGAGTCGGGTAGTCGATCCACTGGTACAGGCAGCGGCGCTTGACCGCGTCGTGCAGGTCGCGCGTGCGGTTCGAGGTCAGGACGATGATCGGCGGATGATCGGCGGTGATCGTGCCGATCTCGGGGATCGTCACCGTCGCCTCGGCGAGCAGCTCGAGCAGGAAGGCCTCGAAGTCAGCATCGGCGCGGTCGATCTCGTCGATGAGCAGCACCGCCGGCCGCGGGCCCGGATGCTGCAGCGCCTGCAGTAGCGGGCGGCCGATGAGGTAGTCCTCCCCGAACAGGGACTCCTCGTCCATCTTCTCGTCGCTCGAATCCGCCAGGCGGATGGCCAGAAGCTGGCGCGGATAGTTCCACTCGTACAGCGCCTCCGCCGAGTCGATGCCCTCGTAGCACTGCAGGCGGATGAGCGGCGTGTCGAGCGCGTCGGCGAGCGCCTTCGCGGCCTCGGTCTTGCCGACGCCGGCCTCGCCCTCGAGCAACAGCGGCTGGGGCAGGCGCAGGGCGAGGAACATCGACGTCGCCAGTGCGTCATCGGACAGATAGTCCTGCTTGCCGAGCATCATGCCGATGTCTTCGACGCTGCCGATGAGCTTGCGGATCTCCTCCTCGGCCCCAAACACCTTCGTCATGCGCGTGCCTCCGTAAATCCAGCTTCGGCGAGGACAGCCTCGTAGTCCTCACGGGTGTCAACGTCCAGTGGAACGTTGCCGGCGATCGGGACCTCGACGACGTCGTCGGTGCGCTGCTCGAGCAGCCGCCAGACGCCCTTGTCGCCGTGCAGCGCCGCGAGATCGCCGAAGACGCTGCGGTCGAAGGCGAACGGATGCCCGCGCCCGTCGTCATAGCGGCACACGGCTAGCGCTGCGCCGTCCCTGCCCTCCAGCAGGGCCTTCACGGTTTCCGGCTTCACACCGGGCTGGTCCCCAAGCATCAACACAAGCACCTCGCAACGGGAGTCGACGGTGTCGAGCGCGGCCGCAATTGACGACGAGCAACCCTCACCGAACGCGTAGTTCACAACGATATCGGCTCCGGACAGGTCTACCCGCTCGCGCACCTCCTCTGACGCGCCGCCGACCGGCACGACGAGCTGATCAAAGCCGCACGAGCGGGCGGTGTTCACAGTGTGGCCGAGCAACGTCCCGTCACCGTAGGCCAACAACTGCTTCGGTCTTCCGAGCCGGTTGGAGCCCCCGGCACCGAGCACGATGCCCGCGACGAAGCCCTCAGTTCGTGGCGACGGCATGGGCCTGCTCCTGCTCGAACGTCTGCTTGCAGCCCTCGCAGCAGAAGTAGACCGTCTCGCCGTTGTGCTCCAGGTGGGGGGTGTCCGGCGTGGCGGCGACGGTCATGCCGCAGATCGGATCGACGGCC
>JALZJA010000626.1 GCA_030860005.1 Actinomycetota bacterium | reverse complement strand
ACCATACCGGCGTGCCCTGGCTGACGACGTCCTCGAGCAGGCACGACGCCGAGCCGGGGTGGTCGCGCTCGCCGCGCTCGAAGGCCGCGACGCGCGCGGCGTAGTCGGCCCGGCACTCGGCGCTGTCGCGCGAGCCGGTGATCCAGTACGGCCACAGGCGGATGTAGTCGACGCCGGCGTCGATCATCGCGTCGGCGTCGGCCTGCGTGGCGATGAAGCCGAGCGTCGTCAGATTCGGGTTCAGCGCCTTGAACGCCTCCAAGGTGGCGACGGTGCGGGGACCGACGATGACGTCGTCAATCATCCCGTACTGCTCGGTGAGCGCGACAGCCCGCTCAGTCACCGAGGTCGTCTTGATGTCGAGCAGCAGCTTGACTCCCGTGCCCTTGACGAGCTGGAGCGTCTCCTCGTACGTCGGGATGCGCTCGCCCGCGAACTCCGGCGACTCGTGACTGCCGGCGTCAAGCGCCTTGACCTGCGCAAGCGTGAGCTCGCCGACCGAGCCGGTACCGTCGGTCGTGCGGTCGACGGTCGCATCGTGGAGAATCACGATCTCGCCGTCTTGAGTGGTGCGCATGTCGATCTCGATGGCGTCGACGCCCATCGCGATCGCGTTGCGGAACGCCGCAAGCGTGTTCTCCGGGAATCCCGGTGAGAGCCCACGGTGGTTGACCAGCGTGACGTCCGATCCCGGGTACGGGAAGAGATCTGCCGCCGAGCGGCTGATCTCGGCATTGGCCGGGGCGAGCCCGACGGTCAGCGGCGCCGCGACCGCAACAGTCGCGGCCAGCGCGCGTAGCGCAGTGAGGGAAGGGAGCTTCACAAGGTCCTCTCGTGTGACGGACTGAACAGCTCGCCACGCTAAGGACGCGCCCTCGTCTTCCCGTCACCCGCTGGTTACACGGCGGTGAACATCGTGTGGCCGGACCCCGTTCGTCGGTCCATCACCTGTGAGAGTCAGTCGCCGCAGGCTGACCGCTATACGACCCCAACGGTCAGTAGGTCGGGCTGCGACTCGATGACGTCGTGTGCCAGCCTGAGCAGCCCCCGGCGAGCTCCTACACCACATCACACGACTTGACTTCGACTGGGATCACCGGAACGTCCGCTTTTCGGGATCGTGGAGTCGTCGAGTGCGGTTACGAACAGCTCAACTCTTGTGCTGCGATGGTTGGTGCCTCGCCGACGAGGTTCCGGCGAAGGGCTGCGTCGACGACGTGCTCAGTCGTCGGCTTCGGCGACGGTGCCGGCTCGGGTGACGGCGCTGGCAATGACGAGCTCGGTGAGCTTCGGCTCGAGGCCGTAGAGCGCGCAAACGAGGCGTTCGAGGCATTCGACGAGGACGCGTCCGCGGACCAGGCCGTCTTCGATCGCCTGCCGTGTCTCGTTCAACGCGGAGTCGAGGACCGTCAGGTCCTTCGGGACGAGAACCGCTGCGAGCTCCGAAGCCGCGTCGGTCGAGGACAAGGCCGTCGCGACGACGGACAGCCGCGCCGCCGGGCCGGCGATGGTCGCCGTGACCTTCCGGGCGTGGCGGAAGGTGAGGCGGTCGCCGTCGAGCGACGGACGCCCGGTCACGCCGTCGGAGTGAATCTCGAGCGTGAGTGCCGGGTCGAGCCGCACGGAGATCGTCTCGGCCTTCGGGAGTTGTGCGGCCACGGCCGCCGGGTCAACCTCGACGCCGTGGGTCCGCCACGGGCTCTTGACGACCCGGCGCAGTTCGGGCGCGACGGACCTGAGCGGCAGCAGCTCGCGGCGATTCACGGCGATGAGCGTCAGCTGCGAGACGCGCATGAGGTACTGGCGCCACGCGCGGCCGGCCAGGCCGCCGGCCGAGGGATAGTCACTCGCCGAGGCCGGGAAGTCTGCCGGGTCGGCGCGTGGCTCGATCTCGCGGGCGAGGACCTCGAGCTCGAGCCGCAGGCGCCGCTCGTGCTGGGGGTTGAAGTCGAAGTCGTCGAGCAGGAGCTGGTGCTGCGCCGCGGCGTCCTCGGCGAGCGTGCGCGAGAGCAGGCGCAGCCGCGAGACGAGGAACTCGAGGTCGATGTCGACGCGCTCTCCACGGCCGAGCTTCAGCTGCCACGGCTCGGCGGCGGCGACGAGGTCGACCTTCTCGACCAGACCCATCGCCCGATGGGAGAAGAGCCCGCAGAACGCCTCGAGGCGCGCGGCCTCCACGGGCGCCATCGCCTCGCCCTTGGCCGCCTGCCAGAGCGGCAGCAGCTGGAAGGACAGCTGGGCGTCGTGGCCGGCGACGCCGCGGCGGTACACGCGGACCTCGCGCAGGTTGAAGAGCACGCCGAGGTCGAGCTGGCGCTGGACGATGTACTTGCGGATCTGCGGCTCGTGCGGCGCGAGATCCTGGGTGGAGCTCTTGGCGTCGAGGACGAAGCGGTGGGCGACGAGGTCGATCGGCGTGAAGTCCGGCTTCAGGCCGCTGCGCCCGAGCTGCGAGAAGTAGGCGTCCTTCGGGAAGCCGAGCAGCGCCTCGAGGATCTCGGCGAGGATCGGCTCCGTCAGGATCTCCTCGTCCTCCCGCGAGCGGGGGATCTCGAGGTAGGACCGAAACGACGTGGCACCGTTGAGGCTCCTGTAGCGGCCGACCTGGCCGTCGAGCAGAACTGCGAGCCGCTCCACCTGTTCCGAAGGTGTCACGCAGAAGCACCGAATCGCCCAGAATGCGTCCGAAAACAGCGGCGAGGCGCCGAGACATCCGGGCCCTGATCTAGCGTGGGGAGAATGGAACAGCGGGATCCGATCGAGAGCATGACCCCGGCCGAGCTGGACGCCCTCCGCGGCGCCGCGGCGTGGTACGCGAAGTACAACCACGCGAAGATCGAGGAGTCGCTCGACGACCCCTCGGCGTACGCGATGGTGCAGCGCGAACGGTACGTGGCCCTCGTCTCGGC
>JALZJA010000605.1 GCA_030860005.1 Actinomycetota bacterium | reverse complement strand
GTCGAGCACGCCGCTTCCGCGCCGCCCCAGTGCGAACGCGAGCGCCGCCGCGCCCACGCTGCCCGCGAACGAGAGCAGCGTTCCGCCGATGACGCCGAAGAGCGCGCCGTTCGCCGTCATGACCGCGCTCGACGCCACCGGCGCCACGACGTCGACGAGCAGCAGGCCCAGGGACACGAGCGCGGCGGCGAGCTCCCGCTCCGCGAGCCAGGAAGCGGGATCGGTCAGCAGCGACACGCCGAGCAGCTCCGCCGCGCCGAACAGCGCGAGCATCGCGGCGACGATCGTGCAGACGACGGCGACGTACCGGGGACTCACAGCCCCGATGCGCCGGCTACCGGCGGTGGAAGAGGCCGCCGATCGCGCCGATCCCGCCGCCGATGATGAAGCCGGCCACTGCGGCGCCGATGACGGCCTTCCTCTGGTGCACGACGAGCTGGCGGCGCCAGTCCGTGAGGACGGCGACCTCCTGATGCAGGCGCTCGATCGACGTGCCGAGCTCGCGCCGGTTGGCCTCGATCGAGGCGCGGATCTCCTCGGGGGTGCGCGCGGCCATTTAGATGGTTGATGCCCCGGTGTGGGTCGTGAGATCAGCCATCCAGCAGTGGTTCGTCCTGTACGTCCGTGCCCGCATGGACGAGCCACGGGGGGCGTCAGGCAAGGACGCAGAATCGAAGGAATACCATGGGTATTTCGAGATTCGAGCACGCAGCATGGCGGTCATCCGGGGCCGTCCAGGTGGGTGCGGATTTGCAGGATGGACCACTAGGCTCTGTTGCGCTTGAACTTGAGCGTGCGCTTGATCTTTCCGGCCTCGTCTATGGCCATGCTCGGCGTCGGAGGCGTGCTCTCGCGCAGGAACCGCGCGGCGAGATAGCCCGCCAGCCCGCCGAGCAGGAACAGGAGCCCGGCGACGAGGAAGAAGCCCCAGAAGAACCCGTTGCGGTCGACCGGCAGGACGAACCACGCGAGCCAGGCGAAGCCGTGCAGTAGGAAGAGCACGCCCGTGACGACGAAGATTCCCGCGGAGATGCCCACGACGACGCCCTTCAGGAGCTTCGTGACCTTCTCGGTGATCTCGGCCTTGGCGAGCTCGATCTCCTCGTGTACGAGCAGCGCCACGCGCTCGGAGACCTCCTGAACGGTCTGGGAAAGCTCGTGGGTGGGGCTGTCAGTTGCCAAGGCGCCTGAGAATCAGAGCGAGCAGGATGCCGCCGCCGAACGCGGCACTGACGAGGATCTCAGGGCGGTCGGCTAGATCGAACGCCGGCTCCGGCCACGCGCCGCGAGATCCCGGGTTGACCCCGGGCTCGTGGTGGGGCGTGCTGTCGGCCAGGCGCACCGCGGGCGCGGGCTCGACCGGGTGGGGAGCCGGCGGCTCGTACACCGGGGTGTCGGGCATCGCAGCCACGGGCTCCGGAGCCGGTTCCTCGGCGATCGGTGGCTCGTAGGGCAGCTCGACCGCCTCGCCCTCGACGACGGCCTCGGGCTCCGGCGCCAGCGGCTCAGGATCGTAGAGGGGCTCCGGCGCAGCCGCGGCCTGGTCCGGCGGAGGTGTGCGGTGGTCCGGCTGCCGCGCATCGTGGCCGGGAGCGAACCAGTCCTCGCTGACCGAGTCGGGCGCCGGCGGTGCTTCGACGGCGGCGTCGCCGTCGGGACCTTCCTTGCCGCGACGCTTACCGAATCTCATTCGGGCGGATCCTCCCCGTACATCCTGCGCCAGATCATCGTGGCGGCGCGAGTTGTCGCGATCGAAGCCAGCGCGCCGAGTCCGGCGAGCAGTCCTGACCACACAAGTCGTTTGACCATGTCGTTGCTCATTGCTTCATCCTCTCAAACCGCCCCGGCGGAACGGGGTGCAGCGTCCAGGCCACCGCAGATCGTCTCGACAATGAAGGCCTTCGCCTGGTCGAACTCGGCCTCGCTCTGCGGCAGCATGTCGAAGATCCATCCCGTGAGGACCTGCTCGATCGCGCCGTAGAAGGCCATCGCCGCGAACTCGGGCGTTACGTTGCGCTTGAACGTGCCATCGGCCTGCGCCTTGCCGACGATGTCCGCGATGAGCGCGTACGCCTCGCGGATCTTGGCGAGGTGCGTGCGGCCGAACGAGTTCGCGGCGCGCGTGACCTCGACGATGATGACCTTCATGAGGTTAGGGTCGTGCCGGTAGGAGTCGATGATGAACGAGGCGATCGCATAGAGCTTCTCGCGCGCCGGGATGTCCTGCCCGTCGATCTCCTTGACGATGTCGAGCAGGATGTTCCAGCGATCCAGGAACAGCGTGTCGAGCACCTCGTCCTTGCTGCGGAAGTAGTGGTACACGAGGCCGTAGGCGACGTTCGCCTCGTCGGCGATGTCCGACACACGGCAGGCATGGAAGCCGCGGCTGGCGAACGCGACGACCGCGGCGTCGAGGATCATGCTGCGCTTGTCGCCGCCGGCGACCCGATTGCCGGCCATCAGCCCGCGACCTCGACCGGCCACTGGTAGGCGCCGGGACGTCTGTTGGCGAGCGACGGGAGGTCGCGCCGGATGCGCGCCTGATCTGAGAGATCGAGGTCGGCGGCGATGTGTCCCTCGCGGTCGGGGGCGAGCGCGAGCACGAGCCCCCACGGATCGACGATCATCGAGCGCCCGCCCGAGCTCAGGCCGGGCTCGTGCTCGCCGATCTGGTTGGCCGCGATGACGAACGCCTGGTCTTCGATCGCGCGGGCGCGCAGCAGCACCTCCCAGTGGTCGCGGGTCGTCGGCACCGTGAACGCCGCCGGGACGCTGAAGATCCGCGCACCGCGCACCGCGAGGATCCGGTACAGCTCAGGGAAGCGAACGTCGTAGCAGATGCTCAAGCCGAGCTCGACGCCGTCGGAGGTGGCGCTGACGACGAGCTCCGAGCCCGGCTGCTCGTGCTCGGACTCGTGGTAGACGGTGCCATCGACGACAACGTCGAACATGTGCACCTTGCAGTACGTCGCGCGGATCTCGCCGTCGGGGCCGATGTGGACTGACGTGTTGCGCAGCCGCTCCTCGCCCTCGATGCGCTCGGAGATCGAACCAGCGACGAGCTCGATGGCGAGCTCGTGCGCGACGTCGCGCGCCCACGTGATCGCCGGTCCGTCCAGGGGCTGGGCGCCCGCGATGAGCGCCTCTGCGCGACCGAGCGCGCTCCACTTCTCCGGCAGGACGACGAGCTGTGCACCGTCAGCCGCCGCCGCGCGCGTGAAGCGGTCCGCGTGCTCGAGGTTGCGGTCGAGGTCGGGCGTGGCGTTGAGCTGGACGGCGGCGACGCGCATGTTCGGAGGAAGGGCGGATGCCAAATTGACTGGTCAGTCAACCCGTTGGGATGCTACCCGCACGGGCGGCCGTTCCTCGCTTCAGCGGGGAAGCCGTCCGCGATCGCCGCGATGGTCTTTTCCTTGTCCTGAGAAGCGACTATCGTCAACCGTTCGGAACCTACAAAGGATCGCTGCCCGAGATAGCACGTGTGAGCGGCGGGCTTGGGGGATGGAGCACCACATCGCACACTGGTGATAGGTGTTACGAAGTACGCACTCAACCAGCAGGGAGAACTTCATGAAGACTCGCGTGCCCAGCCCGGCGCTCGTCATCTCGATCATCGCGCTCGTCGTGGCATGCACCGCCACCGCGTACGCCGCCACGGTGATCACGAGGAGCAGCCAGATCAAGAACGGCGTCGTCACCGGATCGGACATCAAGAACAGGTCGATCAAGGGCGGCGATATCCGGAAGAGCACGATCCAGACGAACAACCTGTCGAAGAGCACGCTGAAGCGCATCGACGGTGGCGGCGGGGGTAACGAGTCCGCCATTGAGGTCACGCGCAAGAGCGGTCCCGAGAACCAACCCGCCCATCAGAACATCAAGGTCGTCGAGATGTCGGTCCCGGCGGCCGGCGCGTACGTCATCAGCGCGAAGACGACGCAGCAGGCGTTCCCCCCCGGCGGCGTGTTGCCTCCCCCCGTGAGCGTCGCTCTCGGCCAGTGCAAGCTCGACGCGGCCGGCGATGTCGACGTCTCGCTCGAGCTGATCGCAGCCAACCAGCTATCGGCCGCGGGACAGCACTACATGCAGATGACGCGGACGCTCGGGGCGGGCTCCGTGATCGCGATCATCTGCGACTCCAGCAGACCATGGCGCACCTCAAACACGTCGATCATCGCGCACAAGGTCGGCAGCGTCAAAAAGACGGACCTCCCCGCTCGCTGAGCTGACCTGATGTGACGGCGGGCCGCGGCGCGTGCGCGGTCCGCTGCTCACACCCCACGCGCAGTGCGCGCTCGCGCCCGTCACCATGCTGGTCGTGCCGCTGCCGATCTTCACCGAGCATCTCGTCCTGCGGCCCTACCGGCCCGAGGACGTCGCTGAGCTGCACGCGGTCGTCTACGGCGACCACGAGGCGATGCGCTTGCTCGGCGGCGCGCGCGACCTCGCCGGCACGCGCGCAGCCGTCGAGCGATCGATGAACCAGCAGGAGCTCGACGGCTACTCGTTCTGGGCGGTGATCGAGCGCGAATCGGGGCTCATGGCCGGCGAGGCCGGCCTCTTCCCGCTCGCCGAGGATCGCCGGGACATCGCGCTGGGCTACGCGCTCGGGGTCTCCTTCTGGGGCCGCGGATACGCCACGGAAGCGGGCCGCGCTGTCCTCGACGAGGCCTTCGGGCCGCTTGGCCTGGAGCGCGTGGTCGCGATCACCCGCGCGACGAACTTCCGCTCGCGGCGCGTGCTGTCCAAGCTCGGCTTCAGCCCGCAGGGCCTGCGTCACGTATGGGGCGCCGAGCAGCTGTACTACGAGCTCGGGCGCTGAATCCGCGCGCCGCTACGCGGCACAACGTCAAGCGACCGGATCTCGGTGCCCGTTCTGGGAGGGGTGTCGCTCATACGCGGAACGTCCCGCCGACGCCGGCCTCGGCGCGACCGGCGACCGCGCCGCAGGCAAGCAGCGCGTCGATCTCCTCATCGCCGTAGCCGGCCGCGCGCAGCACCTCCACGGTGTGCTCTCCGAGCGCCGGTCCGGGCAGCCGGTCCGGCGCCGCCGGGGTGCGCGAGAGCTTGACCGGGGAGCCGAGCAGACGGACGGGCTTCGCGGCGCCGGGTTGCTCGAGCTCGGTGACCATCTCACGGGCCCGCACGTGCTCTGAGTCCAGCGCCTCTTCGAGGTCGAGCACCGGCGCGAGGCAGCACTCGACGTCTGTGGCGAACTGCTCCCACTCGTCGCGCGTGCGCGCAGCGAAGATCGCTTCGACCTCTGCGTGCACGTCGCTGCCCGGGCGCGCGAACTGCTGCTCGATGAGGTCCTCCCGGCCGACGCCGCGACACCACGCCACCCAGAACTTCGGCTCGAGCGCACCGAGCGTGACCCAGCCGTCCGCGCATGCGTACGGGCGGTAGCAGATGAGGCCGCCGGCGAGCTCGAGCTCGCCTCGCCCGGGCACGTCCCCGTCGGCGAAATGCCGCGCGGCGACCATCGCCAGCCACGACAGCGCGCCATCGGTCATCGAGATGTCGACGAGCTGCCCCTCGCCGCTGCGATCGCGCTCGCGCAACGCGGCGAGGATCCCGAACGCGGCCATGAGCGCGCCGCCGCCGAGGTCGGCGATCTGCCCGGCCGCCTGCACCGGCGGGCCGTCCGGCTCGCCGGTGAGGCCGAGCAGTCCCGCAAGCCCGAGGTAGTTCATGTCGTGCCCCGCGCGGGCGCTGAGCGGCCCCGTCTGGCCGTAGCCGGTTATGGCGCAATAGACGATCCGCGGGTTCAGCGCGCGCATCGCCTCATAGCCGGCGCCGAGGCGGTCGAGCACGCCGGGGCGGAAGGACTCCAGGACGACGTCGTGCTCGCGCACGAGCGCGAGCAGCACGTCGCGCCCCTCGGGGTGCTTGAGGTCCAGCCGGATCGAGCGCTTGTTGCGGTTCAGCGCGAGGAAGAGCGCCGACTTTGCGCTCTGCTGCGCGCCGTCATGAAACGGCGGCGCCCAGCGGATGTAGTCGCCAAGGCCGGTGTCCTCGACCTTCAACACGTCGGCGCCGTGGTCGGCGAGCAGCAGCGAGCAGAAGCCGCCCGGCAGCAGGCGGCTGAGGTCGAGGACACGAACGCCTGCCATCGCCCCGCTCACGAGCCGTCTCCGCTGCGCAGCTCACGACAGGCCGGGTCGGGTCCCCTCACGTCCGCTCACCATAGTGTCGCAGCGCGACGCGCGTTCAGCCCGGGTCGGACAGCAGCGGGGCGATCGCGTCGGCCGCCAGCTCGCCGCAGCCGGGCACGGCCGATGTGATCTCGGCGCCGACGACCGTGCACGCCTCCATGACGTCGGCGAGGAACTCGCGCAGGTCGCGCGGCGACGTCCCGTTCGCAACCGGGAACGCTGCCGGCAGATACATGGGGTCGATGACGTCGAGGTCGACGTGGATGAACAGCTCGAGTCCCACGAGCGGCGCGACGTCCTCGATGCGGTGCACGCCGCTGCGGTCGAGGTTGACGCGCTCGCCGCCCTCCAGCTCGCGCACGCCGTACATGACGATCCGCGCGGGCTCCGGTCCGGCGCCGAAGCCGGTCGTCCACAGGCCGCAGGCGCCTGCCAGGCACATGCCGCCGAGGTAGCCGGACATCGTCGTCTCAGGCGTGTTGAAGTCACCGTGCGCGTCGAGCCACAGGACGCGCGCATCTGGCCGGTGGCGGGCGAGCACCGGCAGCGTGGCGACGCAGATCGAGCAGTCGCCGGCGAGCAGGATCGGCACGACCCCGGCCTCGAATGCGTCGTCGAGCTGCCCGCCGGCCTCGAGCAGGCAGCCGCGCGACGCGCGCAGGTCCTCCTCCCAGTGCAGGACCCGCGGCTCGCCCGGCGATCCGATGATCCGCGCGTCGAGCAGCTCGGCGAGCTCGCGCGTTCCATCCGCGACCTCGGCGTCGCGATCGGACGTGCGGCATACGAGGCCGACTATCTGCCGGTCCATCGCGGCTCGCGCTTCTGAAAGAACGCCGTTACGCCCTCGTGCGCGTCGTGGGTTCTGAGCGCGATCGTGAGCTGCGTGCGCAGGTACTCGAGCGCGTCCTCGTAGGCGAGATCCTGCTGCGCGTAGAGCGCGTCCTTGCCGAGCTTCATCAGCAGCGGCGACTTCGCGGCGAGCTTGCCCGCCCAGTCGGCGACGGCGGCGTCGAACTCGTCCGGCGCGGCCACGCGGTTGACGATCCCCAGCCGTTGCGCCTCGCGGGCGTCGATTCGCTCGCCGAGAAGCAGCAGCTCGCTCATCTTCTTGCGGCCGACGTTGCGGGCGATGAGCGCGGCGATCATGAACGGAAACAGGCCGACGTTGATCTCCGGCGTCCCGAACGAGGCCGTCTCCTTGGCAATGACGAGATCGCACGCGAGCGCGAGGCCAAGCGCGCCGGCGAGCACGTGCCCGTTCGCGGCGCAGATCGTCGGCTTGCCGAGCGTGCCGATGAGCATGAACAGGCGCGGGAAGCGATCGTGTGCGCCGTCGCGCTCGATCACGGAGCGGTCAGCCGTGAAGCCCGCGAGGTCGACGCCGCTCGAGAAGACGGTCTCGTGCGTCGAGGTGAGCACGACGCAGCGCACCGCGTCGTCGTCGCGCGCCGCCTGCAGCGCCCCCAGCAGGTCATCGAGCACCGCGTCGGAGAGCGCGTTGCGCGTCTCGGGCTGGTCCAGCGCGATCGTCGCGATCCCGCCATCGTCGACGTCGTAGCGCAGTGCGGCGTACGGCATTGGTGGTCAGGGCGCAGTGCCGTGGCGGCCTGTTTCCCCGCTCCCCTTTCAATCCGTGCGTGCGGTTTTTCCGCACACGGCTTACCAATGATCTTCCTGGTGGTCACGATGCGAGTGCCGGGGGCCTGCTACCGGGCGATCCGGCTCCTACTCCGGACGGGACTGACACACCCATTGGCCTCGACGAGCATCAAGACGCACCACGGACGCAATCTACAAGCGACCGCGCCAGGCTCGCTTTGCAGGACCTCGCACGATGCACTGCGGATGCTTCGCTCCCGGAGTGCCGCCAGCAATGGTAGGTTCGCCCGGCGCTGGGGAGGCGAGTAGAGTTCACGCAGGGGCTCTGAGCACGCTGGAGGGTTCGCGCGACCGTCCAATTCAGATCGGAGTCTCGATGAGAAAACGAACGCTCGGTGTGGCGCTGACGTCGATGGCCGTGGCCGGGGCCGCTATCCCAACCGTGGCCGACTCGGCAAGCGCGCCGTCGAAGCCCAAGATCAAGGTGCTCGGGGGCACGTCCTTCGTCCCCAACCGCTACGTCAAGGACAAGATGCGCTTCAACAAGGACGTCTATCCCGTCAAGTCGGGGTCCACGGTGACGCTCACCGACGAGAGCGAGGACATTCACACCCTGTCGATCGTTCGCAGGTCGGATCTCCCCAAGACCGTCAGCGGATTCGACAAGTGCTTCGAGAGCGGCATCTGCGGCCAGCTCTTCGGGGCGCATGGCTTCCCGGAGGGCGAGGGCCCGCCGACGACGCCGCTCGTGAACAAAGGCAAGGCCGGCTTGAACACCCGGGGCGACTCGGTCGTACTGGCCCCGAGCGACAAGGCGACCTTCAAGGTCACCGCCGCGAAGGGCAGGTCGCTGCTGTTCATGTGCATCATCCATCCGTGGATGCAGGCCAAGTTCTCGGTCAAGTAGTTGCAGGCGTTGCCGCCTTGCGGGGGGGTTCCGGCTCGCGCCGGGACCCTCCTTCGCTGCATCGCGGCCGGCGGGCTGGCGGGCGCCATGCTGCTCGTGTATGGCGCGCCGGCGACATCCGCCAAGACGCGCGAGTACTGGATCGGCGCGACGCCGACGACCTGGAACATCATCCCCAACGGCCGCGACGCGATCATGAACGAGAGCTACTCGCCGCAGCAGACGATCTTCCCGACGGTCACGTATCGGCGCTACACGCGCAACTGGAAGCGGCTGCTGCGCAACGCTCCGGCCGCGAACGTCGACTCCGACCGCATGCCCGGTCCGCTGATCCGCGCGCGCGTCGGCGACCGGATCCTCGTGCACTTCAAGAACTTCGACACGGTGTTCAACCGCCCGCACTCGATGCACTTCCACGGCGTGAGCTACAAGCCATCGTCCGACGGCGCGCACGTCCCAGGCTTCTCCGGCCGAGACGGTGACGTCAAGCCCGGCAAGACGTGGACCTACCGCCTGAAGGCCGGGGCCCAGGCCGCCGGCTTCTGGCCCTACCACGACCACTCGAAATCAATGCACGAGTCGCTCGAGGGTGGGCTGTGGGGAGGCATGTCGATCCTCGGCCGTCGAGAGCGCCGCCCCGACCGCGAGTTCGTGGTCGTGTTCGCCCCGATGGGCGACTTTCAGACGATCAACGGGCACGCGTTCGTTGGCAACACGCCGGTCTTCCGCTCCAAGGTCGGCCAGATCGTGCAGTGGGACGTCATGGCGATCGGCTCCGAGCATCACACCTTCCACACGCACGGCCATCGCTGGCTGGAGAACGGCATCTCGCGCGACACGCGCACGGTCGGTCCGGCGGAGAGCTTCCGCGTGCGCTGGCGCGAAGACGCACCCGGGACGTGGCTGTACCACTGCCACGTCGAGCAGCACATGGAGCGCGGCATGATCGGCATCTTCCGCGTCTCGCGATGAGCGGGGCGATCCGCCGTGCCCTGCTGCTCGTCGTGCTTACCGCGGCGCTTCCGGCGGCTGCGCTCGCACAGCACATGACGGGCGCTCCACCGGCGTCGGGCAACGGCGCGGACGTCGTCGTCCAGCACTCCGCGGTCGATCCTCGGCGCGTGACCGTACTCGTCGGCGAGCGCGTCGGGTGGCTCAACGCCTCTGTGCGCACGCACACCGTCACGTCGCAGGACGGGCTCTTCGATTCCGATCGCCTTGGTCCCGCTCGCCGCTTCAGCTACACGTTCAACTCTACGGGATCCTTCAGCTACTTCTGCCGCATCCATCCCTTCATCACGGGCACCGTCAACGTCGCGTCGCTCCTCCTGCACCCCGCCGGACGGCTCCACCGAGGCGAACCGCTCGCGCTCCGCGGGCGCGGTAAGCCCGGCGGCGGACCGGTCACGATCGAACAGGATGTCGGCGCCGGCTTCGCGCCGCTCGTCACCGTGCCGCGCGCGATGGACGGATCATTCGGCGCGCAGTTGACGGCCGATCAGGCGACGACGTTCCGCGCGGTTTCCGGCGGCGACGTCAGTGCGCCGGTACGGGTCGAGGTCGCGGCCGCGCGGACCGTCGCGGTCTCGACGAAGCGCGGGAGCAAGCGGCGGATCGTCAGCGTCACCGTGAAGCCGCCGCTGCCGGGCAGCGTCGTGCACCTGCAGCGCCGCCTGCGCGAGCGCTTTGGCTGGTGGACCGTCGCGCGCCACTCGTTGAGCAACAAGGGACGGGCCCGGTTCTCGCTGCGGCGCGCCAGCAAGGGCCGCTACCGCGCGATGCTGACGAAACCCGACGGCGAGACGCCGGCGGCGGTCAGCCGGACGCTGCGGCTGCGCGGCTGACCCCGCGGAGCACGTCATCGACTGGCCAGTCAGCCAGTCACGCCGCGCGCCGGATATGGTGCCTCGCCGGCAACACGACAAGGAGCTCAGGAATGGGAGTGCTGGACGGAAAGGTCGCGATCGTCACAGGCTCGGCGCGCGGGATCGGCCGCGCGACGGCCGAGCTGTTGTCCGAGCACGGCGCGAGCGTCCTCATCAACGACCTCGACGGCGACGTCGCCGAGCAGACCGCCTCGGAGATCGCGGGCGACACCGTCGTCTACGCCGGCGACCTGACCGCGCCGGGCGCGTGCGACGAGCTCGTCGCGACCGCGATCGACGCCTGGGGCAAGCTCGACATCATCGTCAACAACGCCGGCTACACGGTCGATGCGCCGCTGCACAAGATGAGCGACGACGCGTTCCAGCGGATGCTCGACATCCACACCGTCGTCCCGTTCCGCGTCTGCCGCGCGGCCGCGCCGCACCTGCGCGAGCCCGCCAAGAAGGAGCGCGAGGAGGGCGTCGAGGTCTTTCGCAAGATCGTCAACGTCTCGTCGACCTCCGGCACGATGGGCAACGCCGGCCAGGCCAACTACGCCGCCGGCAAGGCAGCCGTCGTCGGGGTCACGAAGACGCTGGCCAAGGAGTGGGGCCAGTTCAAGATCAACGTCAACGCCGTCGCGTTCGGCTTCATCGACACGCGACTGACCCAGGCGAAGGACGAGTCCAACACGATGGAGGTCGGCGGTGAGACCGTCCAGCTCGGCATCCCCGACCAGATGCGCGGCGTGGCGTCGATGGTCATCCCGCTCGGCCGGTCGGGCACCGTCGAGGAGGCCGCCGGCGGCGTCTTCTTCCTCTGCTCGCCGTGGTCGAACTTCGTCCACGGCCAGACGCTGAACGTCACGGGCGGGCAGTTCACCGGCATGACGACCTGAGGCTTGCAGACCGACGAATTGGCCGAACGACGCCTTTCCGATAGTCGGGATCCTGAGTACTCTTGACGGCATGAAGGTCGTCAAGCCCGCGCCCGACCGCGCCGTGCCTCGCGGGGTGGTGGGCGGAGCCGAGATCTCGCAGGGAACCGCTGGCGCCGCGAACATCTACATGGGCGTCTTTCGGGTGCCGGCCGGCAGCCAATCGCGGCCGCACTACCACGCCGACTGCGAGTCCGCCGTGTACATGCTCTCGGGGACGCTGAAGGTGCGCTGGGGCGAGGAGCTCGAGAACGAGCTGAGCCTCGAGCCCGGCGATCTCGTCTACGTGCCGCCGCGCGAGACGCACCTGCTGGAGAACCCGTCGGACGACGAGCCCGCCGAGTACGTCGTCGCGCGCGACGCGCCGCAGGAGGACTCGGTCGAGGTTCCCTGGGCAGGCTGACGGATCGCGGTCAGTCCGGCGGCGTTAGCCTGGCCGGCTTGAGCCCGCGCACCCCGCCGCTGCCGCAGGCCCTGCGCCGCCTGGCGCCCGATCGGATCCGCCACGACCCGCGCGTCCGTGCGCTCGCGGTGGGCTCTGGCCTGATCCCGCCGCGGACGATGCACACCGAGGGGGAGGCGCGACTGCTGACAACGCTCGCGTACGAACGCGATCAGGTCGTCGAGATCGGCGTCTACGAGGGCTCGTCGGCGCTCGTGCTGCTGCGCGCGCTGGGGCCCGAGGCGACGCTGCACCTCATCGACCCGTTCGGCCACCAGCCCGGCGCCCTGCGCGCCGGCTGGGCCGCGACCGA
>JALZJA010000593.1 GCA_030860005.1 Actinomycetota bacterium | reverse complement strand
GGCTGGATCGCGTCGTCCCGCAGCTGCGCCCGCGCGCGCTGCTGCTCGCAAACCTCTTCCGCGACCAGCTCGACCGCTACGGCGAGCTCGAGACGATCGCCGATCGCTGGGGCGCGGCCGTCGCCGCGGCGCCGGACACGCACCTCGTCCTCAACGCGGACGATCCGCTCGTCGCCGACCTCGGGCGTGCGCGCGCCGACGGCAAGCGCCTGACGTACTTCGGCGTGCAGGACAACGCCGTCGCGCTGCCCGGCCTCTCCCACGCCTCGGACTCCAAGCACTGCCGCCGCTGCGGCGCTCCCTACGTCTACGACGCCGTGTACATGGGTCATCTCGGGCGCTACCACTGTCCCAGCGGCGACTCGCGGCGCCCGCGGCCCGACATCGCCGCCACCGACGTCGTGCTCGACGGCACGCGCGGCGCGAGCTTCACGCTCGAGCTTGACGAGCAGCGGGCGCGGATCGCCCTGCCCCTCCCCGGTCTCTACAACGTCTACAACGCGCTCGCGGCGGCGGCCCTGACGCACGCGCTCGGGGCGAGCGTCGATGACATCGCCGGCGGTCTCGCGGCGGCGCGGGCGGCGTTCGGGCGCGCCGAGACCGTTCGCATCGGCGGGCGCGAGCTCGCGATCCTGCTCGTCAAGAACCCGGCCGGCGCCAACGAGGTCCTGCGCACGCTCGCGCTCGACGACGGCCAGCACGACGTGCTCGCCGTGCTCAACGACCGCATCGCCGACGGCCGTGACATCTCGTGGGTCTGGGACGCCGACTTCGAGGTGCTCGCCGGACGCGTTCGGCGCGTGACGTGCAGCGGCACGCGTGCCGCGGAGCTCGCGCTGCGGTTGAAGTACGCGGGCGTGCCGGCGGACCGCCTGCACGTCGTGCCGGCGCTCGAGCGCGGCCTCGACGCGGCGCTCGGATCGGGCGAGGGGCGGCTCATCGCGCTTCCGACCTACACCGCGATGCTCGCGCTGCGCGAGCTGCTCGTGGCGCGCGGCGTCGCGCAAGGCTCTTTCCTGTGAGCCACGTCGTCTGGCATGACGTCGAGTGTGGCTCCTACGTCGAGGACCTGCCGCTGTGGCGCGACCTCGCGCGTGCCGAGATCGGACCGGTGCTCGACGCCGGCGCGGGCACCGGGCGCGTCGCGCTCGACCTCGCGCGCCACGGGCATGCCGTCGTCGCGGTGGATCGCGATCCCGATCTGCTCGCCGAGCTGCGCCGCCGTGCGGGACGGCTGCCGATCGAGACCGTCGTCGCCGATGCGCGCTCGCTCGAGCTGCGCGGCCGCAGCTTCGGGCTCATCATCGCCCCGATGCAGCTCGTCCAGCTGCTCGGCGGGTTCGATGGTCGCATGGGCTTCCTGCGCGCCGCGCGCGCGCTGCTCGGTCCCGACGGCCTGCTCGCATGCGCGGTCTCCGAGTCGATGGACGCCTTCGACGGCGACGGGGTGTTGCCGCTGCCCGACGTCGCGGTGCTCGACGGGGTGCGCTACTCCAGCCAGCCCGTCGCGCTGCGCGACGATGGCAGGCGCGTCGCGATCGAGCGAATCCGCGAGATCACCGCCGGCGACGGTCGCCGCTGCGCCGCCGCAGACATCATCCACCTCGACCGCCTCGCCACGGCGACGTTCGAGCTGGAGGCACGCGGCGCCGGCCTGAAGCCGGACAGGCGGCTGATCATCCGACCGACGCACGATCACGTCGGATCGAGCGTGGTGATGCTGCGTGGCTGAGCTGCGCATCTGCGCGCTGTATCCCGACGTCATGAACATCTATGCCGACCGCGGCAACCTGCTCATGCTCGAGCGGCGCTGCGCCTGGCGCGGGATCGGCTTCTCGCTGGCGCGCGCCGGGTTCGGCGACGAGATCGATCCCGACGCGTACGACCTGTTCTATCTCGGCGGTGGCCAGGACCGCGACCAGCGGCTGTGCGCGCTGGACCTCGTGCAGACCAAGCGCGAGGCGCTGCACGCCGCGGCGCAGCGCGGCGCCGTCGTCCTGGGCGTCTGCGGCGGCTACCAGCTGCTCGGCCACCGCTACACGCTGGGCAGCGAGGAGATCCCGGGCCTCGGGCTCGTCGACCTCGAGACCGTGCGCTCCGACAGGCGGCGCCTGATCGGCGATGTCGCGATCGAGGTCGATCTCGACGACGGGAGCCGAGTCCTCGCGGGCTTCGAGAACCATGGCGGGCGCACTCACCTCGGCGCCGGTGAGCACCCGCTCGGGCGCGTCCTCAAGGGCCACGGCAACACCGGCTCTTCGGGGGCCGAGGGCGTGCGCCGGGACGGCGTCATCGGCACCTACCTGCACGGCCCACTGCTGCCCAAGAACACCTGGTTCGCCGACTGGCTGATCCGCCGTGCCACGCGGATCGACGAGCTCGATCCGCTCGACGACGCGCTCGAGGACGCGGCGCACGCCGAGGCACGCCGTGCAGCCGGTGTTGCCATCTAGATAACTCTCCCTGCATAGCGGTAGTCTGCGCGCCGTGGGGGTCCAGTCCGCGAAGTCCACGGCCGAGCCACTGGAGTTTCGCACGGCGACGAAGCGCTACCCGGGAAGCGCCGCGCCCGCCGTCGATCAGCTCAGCCTCGAGGTGCCCGCGGGCGAGATCTGCGTGCTCGTCGGCCCATCGGGTTGTGGCAAGACCACGGCGATGCGGATGGTCAACCGCATGATCGACATCAGCGAGGGCGACATCCTGCTCGGCGGCCGCAGCGTCCGCGACCGCAGGCCGGACGAGCTGCGCCGCAACATCGGCTACGTCATTCAGCAGGTCGGCCTCTTTCCCCACCGCACGATCGCCGAGAACGTGGCGACGGTGCCGCGCTTGCTCGGATGGAACAAGGCGCGCATCGCCGCTCGCGTGAACGAGCTGCTCGAGCTCGTCGGCCTCGATCCGCAGGAGATGCGCGATCGCTTCCCCGCCCAGCTCTCGGGCGGGCAGCGTCAGCGGATCGGCGTGGCGCGCGCGCTGGCCGTCGACCCGCCGGTGATGCTCATGGACGAGCCGTTCGGTGCGATCGACCCGATCAACCGCGAGCGGCTCCAGAACGAGTTCCTGCGCCTCCAGGCCGAGCTGCGCAAGACGATCGTCTTCGTCACCCACGACATCGACGAGGCGATCAAGATGGGAGACCGCATCGCGGTCCTGCAAAAGGGCGGCAAGCTGGCGCAGTACGCACCTCCGGCGGAGCTGCTCATGTACCCCGCCAGCCGCTTCGTGGAGGACTTCGTCGGCTCCGACCGCGCGCTGAAGCGGCTCGCTCTGCAGCGCGTGCGTGACATCGATCTGTGGAGGGCGGCGGCAATCCGGGTGGGCACGCCCGTGGCCGAGGCGCGCGCGGCGGTCGCCGAGGCTGACGTCGCGTACGCGATGCTCGTCGACGAGCACGGACGTCCGGAGGGCTGGCTCAGCGACCGCGCGCTCACGGGCGAGCGCGTGACGGACGATCGGCGTTCGCCCGCGCATCCGATCCTGGAGCTCGACGACGTGCTGCGCGATGCGCTGGCCAATCTCCTGTCATCCGAGACGCGCTACGGCGCCGTCGTCGACTCCGACGGAGCGCTGGCCGGCATCTTGTCGCTCGAGGTCATCCAGCACTTCCTCCACGTGGCCCCGGCGGAGTCTCCCACCGGCGCCGACCTGCTCACCGAATGAGCTCGGCTCCACTCGCCCAGCTGCAGATCCAAAAGCCGGGAGGTTCGGACTCCTGCGTGGCATCCAACGGCTTCTGCCCGGAGTGGATCGTCGAGAATATCGACCGCTACTGGACTCCCCTGCTCGAGCACGTCTACCTCACGGTCGTCCCCGTGGTCATCGGCTTCGCGATCTCGATGGCCCTGGCCATCCTGGCCCATCGCCGGCGCTGGCTGACGGGTCCGATCATCACCGTCACCGGGATCTTCTTCGCCATCCCGAGCGTTGCGGCGTTCTTCTTGCTGCAGCCGCTCACCGGGCTCGGCTACACGACGGCCATGGTCGCGCTGGTCTCCTACACGCTGCTGATCATCTTTCGCAACATCACGACGGGGCTGCGCAACGTCCCCTGGGAGACCCGTGATGCCGCGATCGGGCAGGGCCTCACCGAGCGCCAGGTGCTGTTCCGCGTCGAGCTGCCGATGGCCGTCCCGGAGATCATGGCCGGCCTGCGGATCGCCACCTCGACGACCGTCGGCCTCGCCGCGCTCGCCGTCTTCGCGGGCGCTGGTGGTCTCGGCAGCGAGATCCTCCGCGGCAGCGACAAATACTTCAAGTCCAACGTCGCCGTCGCGGGCGGCCTCGCCGTCCTGCTCGCCGCCGTGTGCGATCTGATCATCCTCGCCGTGCAGCGCGCGATCACCCCCTGGCAGCGGGCGCGGGCATGAACGTCTCGCTGGCAGTCCTCGGTGACTTCGGCGAGGCGGTCGAGTTCATCTTCCAGGAGCGCGAGTCGATCTCCGGCGGCGTGCAGATCGGCGGCATACCCGAGCTCGCGGGCTTCGGAGCGACGCATATGATCGTCTCGCTCGCCGCGGTCGCGATCGCCGCTGCGCTCGCGATTCCGCTCGCATTGTGGCTCGGCCACATCGGTCGCGGCGACTTCCTGGCGACCGCCGTCTCGAACGTCGGCCGCGCGGTCCCGTCGCTGGCGCTGCTGGCGTTCTTCATCTCCTTCATCGGCCTGGGCTACGCGAACGTCATCACCGTCCTCGTCCTGCTGGCGATCCCGCCGCTCATCACCAACACCTATGTGGGCATGCGCCAGGTGGACCGCGACACCGTCGACGCCGCACGCGGCCAGGGAATGAGCGGCATGGAGATCGTGCGCAAGATCGAGCTTCCGCTGGCTCTGCCCTCGATCTTCGGCGGCCTGCGCACCTCCTCGGTCAACGTCGTCGCCACCGCGACGATCGCGCCACTGGCCAACGTGCAGACCCTCGGCGAGCCGATCCTCACCCCGCAGACCTACGGGTTCGTGGGCCAGCTCGGAGCGTCGATCGTCGTCGCGGTCATCACGATCGCCGTCGACCTCGCCTTCGCCCGCCTACAGCGGGCGGTTACACCCGCGGGCGTGAAGCTCGCTGAGCCGGCCGCGCGCCGGCACCTTTCACTCCCCACCAAAAGGAGGGCCGAGCCCACATGATCTCGACCTACCGCAGGATCCTCACCATGCTGGCAATTGCGTGTTTCGCCTTGGGCTTCGCAGCCTGCGGCGACGACGACAAGGAGGACAAGAGCAGCGCGGATACGAAGTCAGCCGAGGGCGGCAAGGCCATCGCCCGCGATCCCGCCAACGCCTCCAAGGGCACGATCACGGTCGGCTCGAAGAACTTCACGGAGCAGTTCATCCTCGGCGAGATCTATGCGCAGACGCTCGAGGCACAGGGCTTCAAGATCAAGCGCCGCCTGAATCTCGGCTCCGAGCAGGTCGCCTACAAGGCACTGAAGGGCGGGGACGTCGACATGTATCCGGAGTACACCGGGACCGCCCTGACCTCGTTCTTCAAGGTCAAGGTGGCCGATGTTCCAAAGGACTCCGATGCGGCGTACGAGCAGGCGAAGGGGGACTACGCTGAGAACGGGATCACGGCGCTCCAGCGGACCCCGTTCGAGAACACCTACGTCATCGCGTCGACAAAGGAGACCGCTGAGAAGGCCGGCAATCCCAAGACCGTGACGGAGCTCATGGAGAAGAATCCCAAGCTCTCGATCTCGGGCTTCCCGGAGTGCCGCCAGCGGGCCGACTGCCTGATCGGTCTGCGCGACACGTACGGTTTCAAGGGCAAGTTCATCTCCTCCGACGGCAAGTTCAACGACCTCGACGGCAAGCAGTCTGAGCTGACGCTCGCCTTCGGGACCGACCCGCAGATCCTGCAGACCGACAAGTACGTCACCTACGAGGACGACAAGGGGTTGTTCCCGCCGTACAACATCACGCTTGGCGTTGGCGACGACACGGTCAAGACGATCGGGCCGAAGGCCGTCCAGACCCTCGAGGCAGTGCAGGAGGGCATGACCGTGCCCGCCATGCGCGAGCTCAACCGCCGCGTCGAGCTCGAGAAGGAGCAGCCCAAGGATGTGGCGGCGGCCTACCTCAAGGAGGAGAACTTCGTCGAGTAGCCGCCGCGGACTACGTCAATCCCGAGACCGCCCCCGCCGCGTCGCGGCTGGGGGCGGTGTCCCATCGGCCGGCGTCAGAGCTCCGGGGCGTCCGTCTCGGGGTTGTCGTCGGTCGCGTCCCCGGTTACCGCACCCTCGCCAGTGCCCTCGCCGACACCTCCGTCGTCATCCTCGGTCGTCGGGGCGTTGACGGGGTCCGGCTCGGTGGTGCCGCTCTGGATGTCGGGGTCGCCCTGCAGCGCGTCGCGCTCTTCGTCGGCCATGGGCCCTCTCCTTCGATCGATCGTTTGCTACGGACACGGCGGGCTTACCCGCAGCGCAAGCTCAATACCCAGAGGACCCTCGGCTGGGAACCGCCATCGCCTGTTGCTGATGATCGGCTACGTGGCGCAGGCGGTCCAACGACTGGCGGATGATCCGCGAGATCTGCATCTGACTGACGCCGACGATCGCGCCGATCTCGACCTGCGTCATGTCCTTGTCAAAGCGCATGCGCACGATCGCGCGCTCGCGTGCGGTGAGGCTCGTGAGCAGCGCGTCCAGGACCGCGTGCGTCTCGGCGGACTCGATGCCGCCGTCATCGTGCCCGATCCAGGCCTCGAGGGTGCCAGATTCGCCATCGGCGCCGGCCGAGGCTTGCAGGGAGACGGCGCTGCGGGCGCTTCTTGCCTGGATCACCTCCAGCAGCTGTTCGTCGGTGAGCCCGGCAGCCTCGCTGAGCTCGGCTGTCGTGGGCGAGCGCTCCAGCTTCCGCGTCAGCTCGGTGGCGATCTGGTCGACGCGCAGCGTGAGCTCCTGCAGATCGCGCGGCGGCCGCACCGCCCAGGAGTGGTCGCGAAAGTAGCGCTTCAGCTCTCCCGTGATCGTCGGCACCGCGTATGACGTGAAGGCGATGCCCCGGGAAGGATCGAAGCGCTCCACGGCCTTGAGGAGCCCGATGGCGGCGACCTGCGTGAGGTCGTCGAGCGGCTCCGCGCCCCGGCAGTAGCGGCGGGCCAGCTTGCGGGCGAGCGGCATGAACCTGTTGACGAGCTCGTCACGCACCCGGCGGTCGCCGGTGCGGTGGTAACGCTCGAGCAGGACGCGATCCGCACGCTTGCGAGCGGCGCTGTGGACCTTCGTCGTGGCGGACGGCATCGCCACCCAACCCCGTCCAAGCCGCGGGCCATACATCATCGACCGCCTGGCCCCCACTCAGCGTTCTGCAGGTCGGCTCTGGATGGCCCGTCGTAGCCTTCGGGGTGCATGACGAACATCTCGCTGGCCAGGTCGGCCTCGGTGTCGATGCCGCTGATGAACGCCCTGACCTTGCGGCCGCTGAGCCGCTCGACCGGCTCACAGAACGCCTCGCTCTCGGCGTACTGAAACAGCAGGCGCAGGTCGCGCAGGCGCCCGTGCTCACCCAGCCTGCGCAGGCT
>JALZJA010000586.1 GCA_030860005.1 Actinomycetota bacterium | reverse complement strand
GGCGCCTTGACGAGATGCGCGCCGAGCTGGCAGAGCAGCTGGATGGCCTGCGCACCGACCTCAGCGGACTGCCGTTCGTATCGAAATCCTCCTGAGGGCGGACGGCTCCTGAAGCCGCAGGCGGCCGGTAAGCTGACCCACCCAGGAAGGGTTCCACGGTGCGGCGGGCTCCGCGGGGTCGACGTCGACGTGCACAAGTGACCCCTCGTCAGCTGCGCCGGAACGATTGGTCACTTGTGCATGACATACGCGCACAAGTGACCCTTCGCGCGCCGCGCCGGAACGATTGGTCACTTCTGCATGCGACCCGCCCGCGCCGAGCCGCACCGCGTTCCATGGCGGGCTTCAGCGAGCGATGGGCGCAGGACACGCTCACCGGCGGACTGGGCAACCGCACGGGCGCCACCGCGAGCGGACCGCCCGCGGGGCAGCCAAGAGCCCAAAGGTAACTCCAACGCGGCCGCCGCCGACGAGTAGCTTCTGCGGCATGACGCCGGAGCTCGCGATCGCGCAGGCCCGTGAGCAGTGGTCCCCCAAGGGCGTGTACCTCAACACCGCGAGCTACGGCCTGCCGCCGCGCGAGGGCTTCGACGCGCTGCAGGCGGCGCTCGATGACTGGCGCGCCGGGCGCACGAGCTGGGAGCACTGGGGCGAGAGCTCGGAGCGGGCGCGCACCGCGTTCGCCACGATGGTCGGCGCGACGCCCGCGCAGGTGGCGATCGGGGCGAACGTCTCGGCGTTCGTGGGGCTCATCGCCGCGTCGCTGCCGGACGGTGCGCGCGTGCTGATCCCCGACGTCGAGTTCGCGTCGTCACTGTTTCCGTTCCTCGTCCAGGAGCCGCGCGGCGTGAGCGTCACGACGGTGCCGGCCGCGTGCCTGGCCGACGCGATCGACACGGGCACCCACCTCGTCGCCTTCAGCGCGGTGCAGATGAGCACGGGCGAGGTCGCCGACCTGGACGCGATCGTCGCGGCGGCCGAGCAGCACGGCGCGATGACCGTGCTCGATGCGACGCAGGCATGCGGCTGGCTGCCGTTTCACGCGCCACGCTTCGACGCCGTCGTCTGCGCCGCCTACAAGTGGCTCATGTCGCCACGCGGGACGGCGTTCATGTTCGTCCGCGACGAACGGCTCGGCGCGATCAGGCCCAACAACGCGGGCTGGTACGCCGGCGAGGACGTGCACGCGAGCTACTTCGGGCCGCCGCTGCGCCTCGCCGGCAACGCGCGTCGATTCGACACCTCGCCGGCGTGGTTCTCGTGGGTCGGCACCGCGCCGACGCTCGAGCTCGTCAACCGGATCGGCGTCGACGCCGTACACAGGCACGATGTCGCGCTCGCCAACCGGTTCCGGGCCGGGCTCGGGCTCCCGGCCGCCAACAGCGCGATCGTGTCCCTCGACGCGCCCGGCGGGGCCGAGCGACTGGAGCGCGCGGGCATCGTCGCGGCGCTGCGTGGCGGCAGGCTGCGCGTGTCCTGGCATGTCTACAACACCGACGAGGACGTCGACAAGGCGGTCGCAGCGCTCGCGCATTGACGACCTCGAGCGCGTGACGCAGCGCCTTCCCGCCAAGACCGGAGCTTTCCGGGTTTCGTGGGGAGGGATTGGGTACGTTGACCGTTCGAATGGCGACTGTCGCTTCATCCGGCTTGGACAGCGCCCTACACGAGGCCCGCGAGCGCACGCACGCGCTCGTCGCACCGCTCACCGAGGCCGAGCTCGAAGCGGTCCACCACCCGCTCATGAGCCCGCTCGTCTGGGACCTAGGCCACATCGCCGCCTACGAGGATCTCTGGCTCGCACACCGCCATGGCGGCCAGCCGCTGCTGCGCGAGGAGCTCGCCGACCTCTACGACGCCTTCGAGACGCCCCGCGACGCTCGCGGCGAGATCCCGTTCCTGTGCGGACAGGAGCTCTACGACTACGTGGGCGCCGTGCGCGAGCGCGCGCTCGACATCCTGGACCGCAGCGGGCCCGGCGACGGCGTGCTGCACGAGATGGTCATCCGCCACGAGGCCCAGCACAACGAGACGATGCGCCAGACGCTGTTCCTCGCCGGGCTTCCCGGTGGCGCCCCGCCTGCGCCGGCGCCGTGCGAGGAGCCCGAGGACTGGATCGAGGTCCCCACCGGCCCGTTTCACCTCGGCGCGCAGCCCCACCGCTTTGCGTTCGACAACGAGCGCCCGCGCCACGCCGTCGAGCTGCCGGCGTTCAAGATCGCCCACCGGCCGGTCACGAACGCGACGTGGCTGCGCTTCGTCGAGGGCGGCGGCTACGTGCGACGCGAGTGGTGGTCCGACGAGGGCTGGGCGTGGAAGGAGGAGTACGACATCACCCATCCCGAGGGCTGGACGGCTGACGGGCCGCCCGACGCCGACGAGCGGCCCGTCATGCACGTCTCCTGGTTCGAGGCCGACGCCTTCGCCCGAGCAAGCGGGGCGCGCCTGCCCACCGAAGCGGAGTGGGAGAAGGCGGCGACCTGGACCCAGGAGCCTCTCGCTCAGGTCGGCGATGTATGGGAATGGACCGCCTCGTTCTTCGGCGGCTACCCGGGCTTCGTCGCCCACCCGTACAGGGAGTACTCGGAAGTCTTCTTCGGCGACCGCTACCGCGTGCTGCGCGGCGCCTCGTGGGCCACCGAGCAGCGCTTGCGCTCCACGACCTTCCGTAACTGGGATCTGCCCCAGCGCCGGCAGATCTTCGCCGGGGTGCGACTGGCACAGGACGTGACCTGATGGAGCCGAGCGTCCAGAGCACCGTCGAGGTGCGTTCCTACCTGGGCCCCGGCGACGAGCGCACGCTCGCCGACGACGTGCTCGACGGGCTCACGCGTCCGCTGAAGGAGCTGCCGCCCAAGCACCTCTACGACGCCCGCGGATCGGAGCTCTTCGACGCGATCTGCGAGCTGCCCGAGTACTACCAGACGCGCACGGAGCGGCTGATCCTTTGCACCGAGGCCGAGGCGATCGCCGCGCGGACCGGCGCGGTCGAGCTCGTAGAGCTCGGCTCGGGCTCGGCCGACAAGACGCGCGTGCTGCTCGATGCCATGGACCACGCGGGCATGCTGCGCCGCTACGTCCCCGTCGACGTCAGCGAGACGACGCTGCGCGCGGCCGCCGCGACGCTCGTCGAGGATTACCCGGGGATGTCCGTGCACGGGGTCGTGGGCGACTTCGAGCGCCATCTGAAGCACCTGCCCGAGCCGCTCGGGCCGCGTCTGCATGCCTTTCTGGGCGGGACGATCGGCAACTTCCCGCCAGGCAGCCGGCGGCGCTTCCTGCGCGGCCTGCGCAAGGCGATGGGCTCCGACGACCACCTCCTGCTCGGCACCGATCTCGTCAAGGACCCGCAGGTCATCGAGGCCGCCTACAACGACAGCGCCGGCGTGACCGCCCAGTTCAACCTCAACGTCCTGCACGTGCTCAACCGCGAGCTCGGCGCCAACTTCCACGTCGCTGCCTTCGAGCATGTGGCGTTCTTCGACCGCAAGCGCGAGTGGATCGAGATGCGCCTGCGCGCGACCGAGCAGCAGCACGTGCGGGTGGAGGCGCTCGATCTCGACATCGAGTTCTCGCCGCGCGAGGAGCTGCGCACGGAGATCAGCGCGAAGTTCACGCCCGCGCGCCTGCGCGGCGACCTCGCCGCCGCGGGCTTGGAGCTCGTCGAGCTCTACACGGA
>JALZJA010000582.1 GCA_030860005.1 Actinomycetota bacterium | reverse complement strand
AGCCACGACGCGACGGCCGCGTCGATCTCGCGCAGCGCGGCGTGAAAGCCCTCGACGTCCTTGCGGTGCCCGTAGACCGCGTCGGTCTCGATGAGGTTCGTGAAGACGAGGCCCCGATCGAGCTCGTCGACGAGGCGCGTCGTCTCGGCCAGCGCGCGGGCGTTCGTGGCGCCAGGGTGCGCGGCGTCGATACCCGCGCCACCGAAGAGGTCGAAGATCTTGCCCACCGCGTGCACGGGGACCCCCGCGTCGCTGAGCTCCTCGAGGTACGTGGGCCCGGGCGGCGCCAGCGCGAGGTCGTGCCGTCCCTCGGTGCGCCTGAACGCCCCGGGCTCGCCGGTGAACGGGCGCGCGATGACGCGACCCACGGCGTGCTCGCCGGACATCACCTCGCGCGCGAGGGTGCAGATCGCGTGCAGCCGGTCCTCCGGCACGCGGTCGACGTGCGCGGCGAGCTGGAGGACCGAGTCCTGCGAGGTGTAGAGGATCAGCGCCCCCTCGCTGAGATGCTCCTCCCCGTAGTCGTCGAGGACCGCGATGCCGTTGTATGTGCCGTTGCAGATGAAGCGCATTCCGGTCTTGCGCTCCAGCGCACGCACGACGTCGTCGGGGAAGCCATGGGGATAGGTCGGCAGCGGCGTGGTCGTGATCGCGCCCATGAGCTCCCAGTGGCCCGTCGATGATTCCTTGCCGAGTCCCTGCGCGGCGAGGCGGCCGTGCAGCGCGGGCTCGGTTGCCGGCTCGACGCCGTCCAGCGGCACGACGCAGCCGAGCCCGAGCGCCCCGAGCGCCGGCAGGTCGAGTCCGCCGACAGCATCGGCGAGGTGCACGAGCGTGTTCGATCCGCCATCGCCGTAGCCGGCGGCATCCGGAAGCGCGCCCACGCCACAGGCGTCGGCCACCACGACGAAGGACCTGCGGCTCACGGTCGCGCGGCCCGCAGCCTGAGCGAGCGCAGGACCGGGCGAAACGTCTGCTCGTCGACGCGCTGAAAGTCCTTCGGCGGTGCGTAGGCGTCAACGATGACTTCCGCACCGCGCCCGTATGCGTGCAGCGAGCGCGTCGTGCGCCGCTTGCCCTGGTTGGTTCCGACGCCGACGACCTCGACGGCCCGCAGGCCGCTGCGCAGGATGAGCCGCGAAGACGTGACGCCGAACGTCGGGTCGCGCGCCTCGATCTGGGCGATGAGCGCCTTGCGCGCGTTGTCGAGGTGCGTCCGCGTCACGGGCAGCGGATCGTCGCGCTCGAAGCGCCAGATCGTGACCTGTCCGAAGCCGGCGGAGACCGTCGTGACGCGGTTGTCCTCGCCCTTCTCCACGCGCCAGTTGACCGGTCTTTTGAGCGAGATGCCGTGCTCGGGGTAGTCGACCCCCCGGAACCCGCCGGGGGCGCTGATCAGGCCGATGTCGGGTGGCGGCGTGCGGTCGTTGCCGCAGCCGACGAGCAGACAGACGGCGGCGAGGCTCATGAGCGCGCGGCGCACCCGCGCATTGTGCTCAATCGGTCTGCGCGGCGTCCCCGCCCGACCGCGGATGGGCCTTGAAGTAGACGTCCTTGAGGCGGTCGGCGGACAGATGCGTGTAGATCTGCGTCGTCGCCACATCGGCGTGGCCGAGCATCTCCTGCAGCGAGCGCAGGTCGCAGCCGCCGGCCAGCAGGTGGGTCGCGAACGTGTGGCGCAGGGTGTGCGGGCTCATCCGGCCCTCGAGCCCGGCGCTGCGCGCGTGGCGTTGAACGATCTTGTAGAGCCCTTGGCGGGTGAGACCGCCGCCGCGGTGGTTGACGAACAGGTGGCGCTCGTCGCGCGGACCGACGAGCTTCGGGCGGCCGTGCTCGAGGTATGAGCGCGCCGCCGTGACGGCTTGGCGGCCGATCGGGATGAGGCGCTCCTTCGACCCTTTTCCGCGGGCGCGCACGACGCCCGTGCGCAGGTCGACGGCGCCCACCGTCAGGTCGACGGCTTCGCTCGCGCGCAGCCCGCATGCATACATGACCTCGAGCAGCGCGCGGTCGCGCAGCGCGGCCGGCGCGGTGCCACGCGGGGCGGCGAGCAGCTTGGCGACCTCGTCGCGGCTGAGCACCTGCGGAAGCTTCTGGTTCTTGCGCGGCGCGCGCAGCTCCGCCGTGGGGTCGTGAAAGATGATCTCCTCGCGGCGCAGGTGGCGGTAGAACGAGCGCAGGCACGCGGCCTTACGCTGGATCGTGGCGGGCGCGACGGACGGGCGCTGCTGGCCTCCGGCAGCGAGCTCTGACAGGAACTGGGCCAGCTCGCCGTGCCCGACCGCGGTCGCGTCGAAATCGTGGCGTGTGAGGAAGTGGCCGAATTGCAGCAAGTCCGAGCGGTAGGCCTCGAGCGTGTTGCGCGACAGCCCACGCTCGAACTCGAGATAGGCGAGGAAGTCGAGCACCTGATGCTCGAACGGGCGTGTCTGGGTGGGGGCGACGGCCATGGCCCCTGCTTCGCCGCGCGCCGCGCGGTTCTTGCCGGTGCAAGACGGCGTGCGGGATCGACTGGCTGCCGCAATGTGGCGGCAGGACGCAGAGCAGCCCTGCGCGGCAGCTCACGACGAGGGGTTGGGCCCAAACCTCACGTCTCGTCGTTTGGGCCCACCTCGACACGTAAGGGCGACGAGCACCACGAATTGATCACTCGCCGGATCGCCTGACTGCAGACGACGTGGCCGGCTGGCGCTTGGCGGCCGGAGACTGTCGTCTGCGAAGCGCGTTACACGGCCGACTGGCCGCTCTTGGGATCCTCGTTCTCCTCGGCGTCGTCCGGTTCGGTGGGGGCGTTGCCCGCGCCCTGCTCGTCGACCGCAGCGCCGGGTGCGGCGTCCTGCTCGGTGTCGGCGTCCATCCGCTTGACGTCGTCGTCGCTCGCCGCCGGGCTGTCGTTGTCGTCGTGCACGTTCTCCGTCATGTGTCTCCTCCTTTGGGGATGCCCGCCCGTGTACCCGATCCCTTCGGGCGACGAACCTCGGGTCTGGGGCAGCAGTGGCGTCGCCGCGCGCGTCTCATCCGGCCCCCCGTCGGGGCAAGCCCGCGATCAGCAGGCGATAGACTCGGGCGTTCGGGCTTCTATCGAAAGGGTCGGTCATGACCCAGCACACTGCATGTCCTCATTGGAGTCCCCGGCATGGCGAGTGATAAGGCCCGCGCGCCGGGCGCCAAGAAGCCGACCGGGAATGCAGCATTCGAGGAGCTGACAAAGCGCGTCGCCGAGCGCAACGAGCAGGCGTTCAAGGCGGCTCGCAAGCTCCGTGAGGTGGCCGACGCGAAGAAGTTCGCGGAGCGACGCAAGCGCGATCTCGCCTAGCCTCCTCGCCTGACCGAGATCAGCCACTGCAGGCCGATGATGGTCTTCGCGTCGTGGCATTCACGGACCGCGCGGTGCAGATCGTCAAGCGGCCAGCGCACGATCTCGATGCGCTCGCCGGGGTCCGGCTCGGCGTCGGTGTCGCGCAGGCCCGTGGCGGCGAAGATGTGGACGCGCTCATCGGTGTAGCCGGAGGACGGGAGGTAGTCGATGACCTCCTGCCACTCGTCGGCGGCGCGCCCGATCTCCTCGGCGAGCTCGCGCCGCGCGGTCTGTAGCGGTGACTCGCCCTCGACGTCGAGCTTGCCGGCGGGCAGCTCGAGCGTGAAGCCTGCGATCGCCTCGCGCGGCTGGCGCACGAGCCACACGTGCTCGCCGTCGTAGGCGACGATCGCCGCCGCGTCCTGACGGCGGACGATCTCGCGCTCGACGACCTCCCCATCGGCGTGGCGCAAGCGCTCGACGCGAACCGAGAATGTCTTCCCCTCGAAGACGGTCTCGCCGCCGAGCGGTTCGATCTCGCCGCTCATGGTCTGGCCATCTGCGCCAGCGTACCGCCGGCCGCGATGGCGGCGGCAAAGAAGAGCGGATCCTCGCGGCCCATCGAGCGGGTCGGCAGGCCTGTGGCCACGTAGCCGTCGAGATCTGCGGGGCGCTCGAGCCACTCGTGGCGGCCCGGCTCGCCGTCCGGCCGCGAGCCCGCGGGGACCGCGACCGTCACCGGCGCCAGCAGCAGGTCGAGCACGATGCGCGTGTGGTGGCTGAGCCCGCGGTGGCGCGCGCGCATGTCGGTGCTGGACATGCGCGCGACGAGCAGCGCCGGGCAGCCCAGTGCCAGGGCCGCGTGAGCGGAGTCCAGCGCCTGCATGCCGCCGTGGCCGAGCGTCGAGCCCGAGCCGAGGATGCCGGGTCCGGGGCCGGCGACGGCGGCGTCCCATCCCAGCGCGCCGAGCCCGTGGTGCAGCGCGGCGACGGTCGTGATCGCCTCGCCGTCAGCGCCGCCGAACGCGGGCCCGGCGGTCAGGTGCCCCGCCAATAGTGCCTGCTCGCGCAGGTCGCGCACGACGCACGAGTGCCCGCCCGGAAGCGCGCCGCCGCCGGTCTGAACGTAGCCGAGCCGAGCGCCGTCGCTCGCCTGGCCGAAGGCCCACGCGAGCGGCGCGAGCTGGCCGTGCAGCGCGAGCACGGCCACCGGCCGTCCGAGCGGCAGCTCGGGAGCCCGCGGCGTCACGTCCGGATCGCCCTCCTCGACCGGCGCGACGGCGTGCTGGAGGCTCGTGTAGTTGAGCTTCATGACGCGCGCGCCGGGCGTGCCGGCACCGTCGAGTCCGCGGGTGAGGTTGACGTGGACGATGTCAGCGCCGCCCGACCCAAGCCCGAGCTCGACGGCCTCGACGTTGACGATGACCTCGTCGCCGACCTCGCTCGCGCCGACGAGCGCGACGTCGGCGATCGCGGCGCGCCGCCCGCCGTCGATCTCGATCGACAGGCGCTGCTCCATTGCACCGGCGGGACCGGCCGCGACGACCGTCGCGCGCTTCAGCCGGAGCATGCGTCCAGCAGCGCCAACGTCACGTCGAGCATCCCCTCCAACGCGGCGACGCTGACACGTTCATCGGGCTGGTGGTTGCGCTCGGTGCCGTTGGCGAGGTTCGTGCACGCAAGGCCCGCGGCCTCGAACGCGTTGGCGTCCGAAGCCCCACCGGTGCTGCGCCTGGTCGGCGTGTAGCCGCACGCGCGCAGCGCCTCCTCGGCGGCAAGCACCGACGGCGCGCTCGCCGAGTGGCGGTAGCCGTCGAACAACCGCGCGGTCGTGACGTCGACATCGCAGGCGCACTCCGGCGTGTTCGCGGCATCGTGGATGTGGCCGATGAGCTCCGCGATCATCGCCTCGGCACGCACGGGATCGAGGGACCGCGCCTCGCCCACGACCCGGCAGCGCTCAGCGACGATGTTCGTTGCGCCGCTCTGGCCGCCGTCGATCGTGCCGACGTTCGCCGTCGTCTCGGCGTCGACGCGCCCGAGCCGCATCGCGTTGATCGCCCGTGCGGCCGCCTCGATCGCGCTGCGTCCGTCCTCGGGACGGATGCCGGCATGGGCCGGAGTCCCGCGGAAGTCGGCCTCGAAGCGGTAGTACGTCGGCGTGGCGACGATGATCTCCCCGATCGGGGAGGCATGGTCGAAGACGTAGCCCCACTCGCTGCGCAGCTGCGAGACGTCGAACGCCTTCGCTCCCCCGAGCCCGTTCTCCTCGCAGACCGTGAACAGCAGCTCGATCCCGACCGGAGGGGGTGGCTGGGACGGATTTACGCAGCGGTGCGCGACCTCGAGCAGCACCGCGACAGCGGCCTTGTTGTCGGCCCCGAGGATCGTGTCGCCGGCGCTCTCCCAGGCCCCGTCGACGAGCACCGGCTCGATGACGCCGTCCTCGGGCACGGTGTCGAGGTGCGCGCACAGAAGGATCGACCGATCGCAGCGACCGGGGATGCGGGCGAGCAGGTTGCCGCACTCCGCGCCGGCCACGGCCGCGGCGCCGTCCTCCTCGACATCGAGACCGATCGTCGCCAGCTCCTTCGCGACCGCCTCGGCGCACGCCCGCTCGGACCCGAACGGGCTCGGGATCGCGCACAGCGCGGCAAACGTCTCGTTCAGGCGCCGGCGCTCGACGTCGGAGGCGGGTCGCATCGGACCAGAGTCTGACGGGAACGAGCGCACGCTCGCCCGCCGCGACGCGTGCAGACGGCCACCGGCGTTACGGGCGCGTCCGCGAGCCTCGGCGGCGCTTCAGCGCCCGTGCAGGTGCCCCTGCGGTGTAGACGGTGGATCGGATGGCGGAGCTCTGCCAAACGTTGCGCCAGCGCGACCACTGGCGCCGGCGGTCGACGCACACGACCTGTGTGTCCACGACGGCCTCGTGGCCGAAATGCCGCGCGACCTGGGTGAGCGTGTGCTGCCAGAAGAGGTCCTCCTGCTTGTGGCCGCCCAGTGCCAGCCCGAGCTCGAAGATCGGGTCGCTGGCGCGCATGCCTGGGCTACGGTCTCCCCGTCGACCTCCGTCGCGCTGAACGTGATCCAGCCCGCGAGCATGTGGCCCTCCGGCGTCATCAGCGTGAACGACTCCTCGTCGGCGTAGAGCACCATCACCCCGGTGGAGAGCTTCATCTTCCCCGGGAGGCTCATGTTGAGGAGCGCCACCTCGCCCGGTTCGATGCCGGTGAGCGGGCCGTAGAAGCGGTTGCCCTCCGGCCAGAAGTCGGGAAAGCGCTGCTTCCAGGTCGCGATCAGGTCGATGGCCGAGACGCCGTCGGACGGAAGGCGCACCTGGTAGGTCTTCTGCCACATCCTGCCGAAGCCCTGGATGGGCGAGGCCAGGCGGCGCCCTTCGACGTTGATGTTCACCGCGCCCTCGGGCACCTCGGAGACGTTGAGCCGGGATACGGCCTTGGCCCAGTTCGTGGCCTCGCGGGCGGCGGCCCGCTCCGTGGTAGGCGCTTGCTCTGTTTCGTCGCTCACGGTTCCTCCTCAGCCGGCCGCGCTCAGGGTGGCTTCTTCGGTGTCATGGATGCTGACCGCTTCGTCCAGGCGAGTCAGCTCGAAGATCTGGCGGTAATGATCGGACAGTCCGTAGGCGAGCACGCGCTGGTGCTGGCGCTGAGCGCGCACGAGCAGCGTGACGAGCAGCCCGATGCCACCACTGTTCATGTAGTCGAGATCGCTGAAGTTGAGCACGATCGCGCTCACTCCCTTGGCGCTCGCCCGACCGTACGCGTCCATCAGCACGTCCTCGCTCTGGGCGGTGATGTCGCCCTTGATGTCGATCACGCGGGTGGCGTCGGTGGCCTCGCGCACGTCGAAGCTCGTCGCTGCCTCAGGCATCGGTACTCCCTTCGCTGGCGCTCAGGGCGCGGTCTTCGTTGTCTGTGATGGTCATGAAGTCGGCCAGCCGCGTGATCTCGAAGATCTCGCGGTAGTGGTCCGACAGGCCGAAGGCCTTCACTTCGATCCCGTTCTTCCGCGCCTGGGCCAGTAGCCCGACGATCAAGGCGATGCCGGTGCTGTTGATGTACTGCGCACCCTCGAAGTTGAGTGCGACCGCACTGCCGCCACCGCGAGCGGCCTGGGCGTATGCCTCGTTGAGTACGTCCTCGGCGGAGGAATTCACGTCCCCCGTCAGATCGATCACCGCGATCCCGTCGCGCTCGCGCACGGCCACCTGTAGCTCACTCGTCGTCATCGCTCTCTCCCTCCAGGCGCAGAACGAGCTCGAGGGTGTGTCCGCCGCCCTCGCTCGTCACGCGCGCCTCGTCGACCATCTTCTCGATCAGGAACAGGCCCCAGCCGCGCGGCTTCTGGCGGCCTTCGAGCTTCGCCACCATGTCCGGGACCTCGGGCTCGTCGAGCTCGCCCGCGTCGCCCTGGTCGGTGACCTGTACGCGCAAGCGATCGGCGGAGTGCAGTACGCGGATCCAGACCGGCCTGTCGGCCTGGTACTCATTGCCGTGCTCCATCGCGTTCATGGTCGCCTCGGCGACAGCGGTCTTCAGGCGGTTGAGTCGCGCGGAATCGAGGCCGAGGTCCGCAACCGCGCGCTCCACGCGCTCGATCGCGTGGCGCTCGTTGCCGGGCGCGCTGGGCAGCTCGAACTCGACGAGCACACGACCGTTGGCTGACGCCGCCGCATGACTCGCGCCGGCAGAGCGCTGGAGCGTGACCATGGTGATGTCGTCCTCCTGCTCGGCGGCCGGGCCGGTGAAGGCCCCCAGGTCGCTCAGCACGCGATCGATCAGCTCCTGACCGCCAGGGGCGTCGCCCACGGTCTCCTTGAGGCGTGGGAAGCCGAACATGTCCCGCTGCGGGTCGTGGGCTTCCACCACCCCGTCGGAGTGCAGGAGCACGCTGTCGCCCGGGTCGAGGGTGGTCTCCTTCTCCTCGTAGAACATGCCGGGCATCAGCCCGAGCGGCATGCCACGGGCGCGGAGCTCGACGACGCCGCCCGCTGTCTTGACGTAGGGCAGGTCGTGGCCGGCGTTCGCGAAGCGCAAGTGCCCACTCGCCGGATCGAGCACGCCGTAAAGGCACGTCACGAACATCTTTTCCGGCATGTCGGGACACAGATGCTCGTTGACGCGCTCGAGCACGATTCCGGGCTCGATCAGCCGCTGCGCGGAGGCGCGCAGCACGCTGCGCGTGGCGGACATGACCAGCGCGGCGGGCACGCCCTTGTCGGTCACGTCGCCGACCACGAAGCCGACGCGCCCGTCGGGCAGCGGGATCACGTCGTAGAAGTCGCCGCCGACCTCGCGCGCCGGACGGTAGTACGCGGCGATCTGCCAGCCGGGCAGGTCTGGCAGCTCCTTGGGCAGGAAGTTCTGCTGGATCAGCCGTGCGACCTCGAGCTCCTGCTCGAAGCGCTGCCGCGTCACCGCCTCGGCCTCCTGCTCGCGGACCAGCTGTCCGACCCGCAGCGCCGGCGCCGCCTGAGCGGCGAGGTTGTCGAGCAGCTTGCGGTCGTCGGAGGAGTAGTCCTGCTCCGAGAGGCGCGGACCAAGGTTGAGCACGCCGATCAGCTCGCCCTGGCTGACGAGCGGGATGGCGAGCTTCACGCCCGCGGTCTTGAGCTCGCGCAGCGCGGGCGAGTCGAGCTCGAGCCCATCCACGTCGACCGCCTCGCTCGCGCTCTGCAAGTAGGCAAGCAGCGGGTCGTTGGGCGCGATCTCGACCGGGGTCTGCTCGGGCGCCGTCGTGCCCGCGTCGACGCGCTCGGGCGCGGGCTCGGCTGCCTCCCGCTCGGCGCGCCGGCGGCGAAGGAAGCGCCGCCTGAAAGGTTTCGTCAGAGCCGTCATGTGAGCTCCTTTCTACGCGCGAAGCGTCCGGTAAGCGTTACGGAATCCGGCGCGAGGCCGTAGACCGCGATCGGTTCTGACTTGCCCCGCGGCACGATCGTCTCTCGTGACACCAGGTCCCGCCGAGAGCCGTCGAGCAGCAGGCGCGTGGCCTCCGTCAGCAGCAGAGGCTCGCCCATGTCGCGCGTGGCGTCCTGCACGCGCGATGCGACGTTGACCGGGTCGCCGACGACTGCGAGCTCCAGCACATCACCGGCGCCCATCGTGCCGACCAGCACCAGCCCGGAGTTGACGCCGATGCCGATCCGGCACCGCTCGCCCAGCGCCGCATCCACGGCGTCGAGCAGGTCGGTCGCCGCCGCGATGGCCCGGTCGGCGTGATCGGGCATAGGCACGGGAGCTCCGAACACGGTCAGCAGGCCGTCGCCGAGCAGCTTGTTCACCTGGCCGCCATGCTCGCACAGGACCGGCACCGCAATGGCAAAGAATTCGGTCAAATAGGCCGCGGCCTCGCGCGCGGTCGACCGGTCGGCGAAGGTCGTGAAGCCACGGATGTCGACGACCGCGATCGTGGCCATCGCGCACTCGGTGCTCGATGCGGCGCACGCTCATCGGGGACGCATCCAGATCGACACGTGGGCAGGTTGCACGGTTTGCGCGACGACGCCACGCAGCTCAGCGTTGAGCGCGTCGAGCGACACCTCTTGGCGCAGGCGCGCGGCGAACGCCTCGAGCGTGCGCTGCGCGTCGTACTTGCGACGGTAGAAGCGCCGGTCCACAGCCTCCTGGATCCAGGAGCGGGCCGGGCGGAAGAGCGCGGCCACCGCGAGCGTCGAGACGGCCACCGCCAAGCTCGAGCCCCCGGTCACGCCACTCGATACGAACTGGAGCAGCAGGACGCTGCTGACGTACACGCCGGCCAGGGTCGCCGTCAGCCCGGCGTAGACCAGCGTCCGGTTGATGACCACGTCGATGTCGTAGAGGCGGTGGCGCAGGATCCCGATGCCTGCGGCCAGCGGGGTCGCGGCAAACACCAACCCGAGCACCAGGCTCCGCTCGCGCTCGATGCCTTCGACCGGCCAGAAGAAGAACGTCGCTGTGTTGAGCAGGATCACGATCCCGCCGAGGATCGCCGCCAGCGCGATCCACTTGAGCTGCTGCCGGCGAACGCCGACCGATTGCCGAAGGCGAAGGGTCATCGCCACGCCGGCCAGCCCGCCGGCGGCGGCCATGAGCCACCACCCGGCGGTGGTCGCGGTCTCCATGAGGTCGTAGCTGCCGCCGATCCCGAGCGGGTTGATCACGCTCTCGAACGGCCAGTCGAGCGGGCCCGGCCTGAACGCGTATCCCAGCGAGCAGAGGATTCCGAGCAGCGCCACCCACAGCGCCGGCAGCCAGCGGCGTGACGGCAGACGGCCGTCTGGGAACAGCAGCAGCACGAGCGCGAGCAATCCGAAGGCGGGTGGCAGGCCGAGGTTCTGCAGCCACGCGGCCGTCTCGCCCGCCGGAAGCGAATCGGGCGACCCATACAGGGCGCGGTCGGCATGGTGATAGGCGAGGTTGCCCGCGCCGACCAGCAGGCCCATCAGGCAGAAGATCCAGCCGATCGCGTTGCCTGGCACGCGCGAGACGACGAACGCGCCGACGATCGCGAAGGCAAGCGCCGCGAGCACGAAGGCCACGCCGCCGAGTCCACCTTGCACGAACACGTCGCCGGGGGTGAGCTCTCCGACCTGCAGCGCCAGCAGGACAAGGGTCGAAATCGCCATGACGATGCAGGCGACGGCCAGCGACCACGCCATCCGACGAGCGGTCATCGAACGCGCTTCTGCAGCCACAGCGAGACGTGCGTGGGCTGCATCGTGTCCGTGACGACCCCGCGCAGCTCTGCGCCGAGCGCGTCGAGATCGACCTGATCACGCAGGTGCGCGCCGAACGCCTCGAGCGTTCTGACCGCGTCGTACTTGCGACGGAAGAAGCGCTGGTCCACCACCCCCTGGATTCGTCGGCGGGCGGGCTGGAAGAGCGCGGCGACCGCAAGCGTCGAGCCGGCCACGGCCAGACCATTGCCGGCGGTGGCCCCGCTCAGGACCAGCTGCAACAGCAGGACCGTGCCGAGATACGTGCCCGCCAGCGTCGCCGTCAGCGCGCCGTAGACGAGCGTGCGGTTGATGACGACGTCGATGTCGTACAGGCGGTGGCGCAGGATCGCGATCCCGGCTGCCACCGGCAGGCCCAGCACCGTGAACATGATCGTGCCGTTGGCGACGTCCTCGCCGACGACGTCGTGGAGCGGGAAGGCCATCACCGGGACCGCCACCGCGACGACCGCGCCGGCGGCGGCCAGCCACTTGATCTGCGCGCGCTGCGCGCTCCCGGCGCGGCGGAAGCGCGCGACGACGGAGGCCGCCGAGCCGACCACGCCGACGAGGATCAGCAGGAAGCTCAGCGCCGCCAGCGGTTCCAGCGCGGGACTGTCGCTGGCGAACGGGTTCGTGACGGTTGGGAAGTCCTCGAGCTCGGGCCTCATGGCGCCGGTGAGGAGCACCCCGACGATACCCGCGCACGCGCATCCGGCGACGAACCGCCACCGGCGCGACGGGAGGCGCCCATCCGGAAAGAGCAGCAGCAGGACCGTCGCTGGGACGAGCACGAACGGGATCCACGAGACATCGGCGTATGCCGCGGCGGCACCGATGAGCGCGCCCGGATCGGCGCTGTCCTGCAGGCGGTACTCGACGAAGCCGTGAGCCAGACCGCCGAGCGCGGTCGATACGGCGACACCGAGGAAGATCCAGCCGATCGCGTTCCCCGGCTGGCGCATCGCGACGAGCACCCCGACAGCCGAAAAGGCGACGGCGAACGCCGACGTGAAGATGTCTATCGTGACGAACTCCAGCCCGTCGGCCGCGAGATAGACGATGTGGCTACTGAGCTGCAGCCCGACCGCGAGCGCGGCAAGGCCCCACGCGAGCTGGCGCGTGCGGGCCGGGCTCATCGACCGGCCTCCGCTGCACGCGGCCAGCGCGAGACGTGCGCGGGCTGCATGGTCTCGGCCGCAACGGCCCGCAGCTCGGCGCTCAGGCTGTCGAGGTCGACCTCGTCGCGCAGTCGTGTCCCGAACGCCTCGAGCGTCCTGGCCGCGTCGTACCTGCGCCGGAAGAAGCGCCGGTCCACGGTCCGCTGAGTCCGTGCTCGCACCGGCCCGAACAGCGCCGCCACGGCGAGCGTCGACGCGGCGACCGGGAGCGCCGGGCCCTCGGTCAGCCCGCTCAATCCCAGCTGCAGCACCGTCGCGCCATGGATCCCGTAGAGCGGGCCGGGCAGGGTCGCTTCTGAGGCGCCCGCCAGCCCGGCTGCCAGCCCACCGATCCACGCAACCGCCCGCCAGCGCGGCGACGGCAGCCGCCCGTGCGACAGCAGCAGCACGAGGTAGATCCCGAGGGGCGCCACGAACAGCAGGTAGTCCCATTGGCCGAGCCACGCGACAAACTCGGCCACCGGCAGTGCGCCGGGCTCGGTCTCGAGCGCGTACTGCGCGTACTGGGGGCCGGCCCCCGTCACTGCGATCCCCAGCCCACAGCCAGACAGATCCAGCCCACCGCGTTGCGGGGATGGCGCGTGGCCAGCAGCGCACCGACGAGCGAGAACGCCACGCCGGGAACCGTCATCAGCACCGACGACGCGCCTGTGCCCCAGTCCACGGACGGCGGGCCGTTCATGACGCCGAGCACGAGCGACGCGACGAGCATCGTCAGCGCGAGCGCGGTCAGCGACAGCGCCAGGCGGGTCGTCGTCGGTGCGCTCATCGCCTCACCTCCGGCGTGCGCAGCCATGAGGCCCCGAGCGCGCCGACCGGTGTAGTAGCATAATACGCCATGCTCACGGTGCCCGAAGCGGCGCTCCGCGTCGGGCGTGACCCGGAGACCATCCGGCGCTGGATCCGCGCCGGGAGGCTGCGCGCGCGCAAGATCGGCACGCAGCACGTGATCGAGGAGGAGGATCTCGATGTCGCCGCCGAGCCGCCACGAACGCTGCCCATGCCCGAGCGCTGGAAGCACTTCGACTCGGGCCGGCCCGTGCCCGACGTGGTCAGGCTGATCCACGAGTCGCGCCGCGGACGTTGATGCTGGTCGTCGACGCGAGCGTGGCGTTCAACGCCTGCGCTGCCGCCGACGGCTTCGACGAGTTCGGCCAAGAGCGCCTGCTGGCGCCACCGCTGATGTGGTCGGAGGCACGGTCGGCCCTGCATCTTGCGACCTGGCAGGGTCGCATTGCTCGGGAGGACGCCGAAGCGACGCGCGCGCGCCTGGAGAGCTGCCCGGTCGGGCCACGGGACCACGAGGATCTGGGATCGGAGGCCTGGCGCGTTGCCGACGAGCTCGGCTGGGGAAAGACCTACGACGCCGAGTATGTGGCGCTCGCGCGCCTGCTCGGCTGCCGGTTGGTCACGCTGGATGCTCGGCTGCGCCGCGGAGCGGATCGGCTGGGCTTCGTGGTGGGCCCCACCGAGTTGTAGGCCCATCAGCCCCGGGTCCCCGCAGGGCGCAGCCACAGCGACACGTGCGCGGGCTGCATCGCCTCGCCGACGACGGCCCGCAGCTCGATGCCGAGCGCGTCGAGGTCGACCTCGTCGCGCAGGCGCGCGCCGAAGCGCTCGAGCGTCCGGGCGGCGTCGTACTTGCGGCGGAAGAAGCGGCGGTCCACGGTCGCCTGGATGCGCCCGCGGGCGGGTTGGAAGAGCGCGGCGACGGCGAGCGTGGAGCCGGCGACGGCGAGACTGCTGTTCGCGGTGACGCCACTCAGGATCAGCTGCAAGAGCAGCACGCCGGCGAGGTAGGCCCCCGCCAACGTGGCCGTCAGCGCGCCGTAGACGAGCGCCCGGTTGATGACGACGTCGATGTCGTACAGGCGGTAGCGCAGGATCGCCAGCCCTGCGGCGAGTGGCAGCGCGAGGAAGGCGAGTCCGATGGCTGCCTGGACCGCGACGGAGTCGTAGTAGAAGGGGACCGCGATCACGCATGTGGGCAAGACCACGCTCCCGGCGAAGACGAGCTGCTTGAGTTGGAGGCGCTCAGCGCCGGCGGCGCGGCGGAACCGGATCACGACCGATGTCAAGGCGGCCGCCAGCGCGACGAGCAACAGCATCATTCCGAGGCCGAACATGACCTGCACCGCGACGCTGTCCACGATGAGCGGGTTCTCGGGATTGTCGGCGTTCAGCGCCTGACCGGGCACCCCCAGGATGCAGGCGCTGATCAGCAGCCAGATGACGATGCGCCAGCGACGGGTCAGCAGGTGGCCCGTCGGGAACAGCAGGAACACGACAGCGTACGCCGTCAGGTCGAGGACCCAGCTCCAGCCGACGATCCATAGGCCCACATCGCTCGTCGGAAGCGAGTGGTAGTCGAAGGCCTCCCACGTCTCCACGACGCCACCCCAGATACCGATGGCGCAGAAGACCCAACCGATCGGGTTCGCCGGATGCCGGGAGGCGACGAACGCCCCCATCGTCCCCAGTGAGAGTGCCAGGAGCCCGTAGAAAACCGTGTCGAAGAGCGGCTCCCGTCCGATCGACAGCGGGACCATCGCGAGCACCAGCACGATCGCGACGCCCAACAGGACCCACGGAAGGCGTGCCTTCCGTGGCGGCGCGACGCTGCCCTCCGCGACGGTCGGGCTCATGGCGCCCATTCTCTCCTACGCGAAGGTGGAGAATTGTCTGAATCAGCGACAGAGCGCGTCATTCGAGCAATCGCCCCGCCGCCTCGAGCTCTGGAGCGTCCCGCGCGTGCTCCTGCGGCTCGGGCGTGTCCCCGATCGGAGTGGGCTCGATCTCGCCGCTCCGTGAGTAGGTCAGGTTGACCTGGAAGGCGGGGTCGAGATCGGGGTAGTCCGACCTGTTGTGCGCCCCGCGCGTCTCGCGCCGCTGCCGGGCGCAGGCGACGGTCGCCCGGGCGGAGACGATCGCCGAGCGCAGATGAAACGCCCGCGCCAGGTCCTGGAAGCCGGCGATGTCCGGATGCACCTCGATCGCCGCCGTGCGCGCCTCGATCCGCTCGAGCTTCGCGAGCGCCTCCCGCAGGCCTGCGTCCGAGCGCACGACCGCGCAGTGCTCGCACATCGTGTCGCGCACTGCCCGCTGCAGCGGGCGCACGAGCTCGCGGCCGCGCGCGTCAAGCAGCTCGTCCACTTCCTCGGCTGCCTCCGGGACGGCGCTACGGTCGCGCAGCTGCGCGTCGATTCCGTCCGAGAACCGCGCCGCCTGCGCTGCCGCGATGCGCCCGAACACGAGCGTCTCGGAAAGCGAGTTGCCACCAAGCCGGTTGGCGCCATGAACGCCCGCGGCGCACTCGCCGGCCGCATACAGGCCGGTGACGTCCGTGGCGTGGGACTGCGCGGCCACGAGCACCCCGCCCATCGAGTAGTGCGCGGTCGGGGCGACCTCCATCGCAGTCGGCGTCATGTCGACGATCGCGAGGTCGACGAACTGGCGATACATGCGTGGCAGCCGCTCGAAGATCCGCTCGCGCGGCAGGTGGGAGACGTCAAGCAGCAGCGCGCCGTGCTCGGTGCCACGGCTCGCGCCGATCTCGGTGTAGTTCGCCAGGGCCACGCGGTCCCGGCTCGAGAGCTCCGGCCGCCCCGGGTCGTAGCGCTCCAGAAGCGCTCGCCCTCGACGTTGCGCAGGATGCCTTCCTCGGCGCCCGCGCCGATGACGAGGACGCCGGCGGCGAAGCGCTCGGTGTGATCGCAGGCGGCCATGGCGGGGGCAGCCTCGCGTCGTGCCGTCCGCAATCCGTTACGAAACGCGCGCGATCTACGGCTCGCGCGCAGTGAGCCGCAGCCAGAGCGAGACGTGGGCGGGCCGCATGGTCTCGTCTACGACCCCGCGCAGCTCGTTGCCCAGCGCGTCGCGGTCGAGCTCGTGGCGCAGGCGCGCCCGAACCGTTCGAGCGTGCGCGTGGCGTCGTATTCGCGCCGGTGCAAACGGCCGTCGACCGCCTCCTGGATGCGCACACGGTCCGTCTGCAAGCCCGTTACGGGATCGTCCCGGCGGCAGTTATCGTGGCGCCGATGGGACTCGAGATCACGCTGCTCGGCCCCCCGCGGGTCACCCGGGACGGCGAACCGGTGATCTTCGAGACGCGCAAGGCGATGGCGCTTCTCGCGCACCTGGCCCTGACACAGCATCCCAGACCGCGGGAGGCGCTGTGCGAGCTTCTGTACCCGGGGCAAAATCCCGAACGCGCTCGGGGCGCGCTGCGGCGCACCCTCTCCACGCTTCGCAAGGGTATCGGCGAGGAATGGATCGACACGGCCGGCGACAGCATCGCGCTGCGGCGGGGACCGGGCCTGGACCTGGATGTCGAGCGGTTCCGGGCGCGAGCGGCCGACGATGCCTCCCAGCAGCATCTGGAAGAGGCCGTCGCGCTGTTCTCGGACGGATTCCTCGACGGCTTCTGGCTGCGCGACAGCCCCGAGTTCGAGGACTGGCAACTCGGTGAGTCGGGCACCCTGGAGCGCGAGCTGGCCTCGGCGCTGCGCCGCCTGGTGGAGCAGCTCGTCGCGCGCGGCGATGTCGAACAGGCGATCCCGCGCGCCCGCCGCTGGCTCGAGCTTGATCCCTTGCACGAGCCGGCCCACCGTGAGCTCATCCGCCTGTACGCCTGGAGCGGCGACCGCGCGGCCGCGATCGAGCAGTACCGCCGGTGTGTCCGCACGCTGAGTCAGGAGCTTGGGGTGGCGCCGCTCGAGGAGACGGCGACGCTGTATGAGCAGGTCAA
>JALZJA010000576.1 GCA_030860005.1 Actinomycetota bacterium | reverse complement strand
CTCCACGCCGCCGCAGCTCGCCCCGCGCCGCGCCGCCACCGCGATCCGCGCCTCGGGCTCGGCCACGAGCCGCAGCCGCGCGCCGATGAACCCAGCGACCGCTCCGGCCTGAAGCCCATCGGCGACCGCCTGCTCGAGCCCGAGCGAGTGCGCGTAGCTGCCCGCGGGGAAACGCCCGTCGGCCAGCAGCATGCTCAAGACGCTGGCCATCTAAAAAAGCTCGTAGCGCTGCGCGAGCGGGAGTTGCTCAGCGGGTGCGGGCGCGATCTCGTCGCCGTCGACCCATACCCGGAACGTGTCGGGTTCAACGCGGATCGTCGGCCGCGCCGCATTCATGGGCATGTCGGCCTTGGTCAGCCGCCGGGTGTCGGCGACGGCGACGACGGTCGCTTCGAGCCCGAGCCCGTCGAGCGCGCCCTCGGCGACCGCCAACTCGGACACGAACGCGATCGACGAACGCGCCGCGAGCCGTCCCGTCCCGGCGAACATCGGTGCCGACAAGACAGGTTGCGGCGTCGGGATCGACGCGTTGGCGTCGCCCATCGGCGCCCACGCGATGGCTCCTGCCTTGATCACGAGCCGCGGCCGAATCGCAAAGAAGGCCGGGTCCCACAGCACGAGGTCGGCGAGCTTGCCGACCTCGATCGAGCCGACCTCGCCGTCGATTCCGTGCGCGACGGCTGGGCAGATCGTGTACTTCGCGACATACCGGCGCAGGCGCTCGTTGTCGGCGTGGCCGTCACGGCCGCGGCCGAGCCGCAGCTTCATCGCGTGGGCCGTCTGCCACGTCCGCACGATCGTCTCGCCCACACGCCCCATCGCCTGGGAGTCCGACCCGATCATCGAGATCGCGCCCAGGTCGTGAAGGACGTCCTCGGCCGCGATCGTCGTCGCGCGGATCCGGCTCTCGGCGAACGCCAGGTCCTCGGGGATGCGCGGGTTGAGGTGGTGGCAGACCATGAGCATGTCGAGGTGCTCGTCGACGGTGTTGACCGTGTGTGGCCGCGTCGGGTTCGTCGAGGACGGCAGCACGTGCTCGAAGGACGCCACCTCGAGGATGTCCGGCGCATGGCCGCCTCCGGCGCCCTCGGTGTGGTAGGCGTGGATCGTCCGCCCGCCGATCGCGTCGAGCGTCGACTGCACGTAGCCGGCCTCGTTCAAGGTGTCGGTGTGGATCGCCACCTGCACGCCCGTCTCGTCGGCGACCGACAGGCAGGTGTCGATCGCCGCCGGCGTCGAGCCCCAGTCCTCGTGCAGCTTCAGTCCCGCCGCGCCCGCGCGGACCTGCTCGAGCAACCCTTCACAGGTCGCGCTGTTGCCCTTGCCGAGCAGGAGCACGTTGACGGGCATGGCATCCAGGGCGAGCAGCATCTCGTGCAGCGCTCGCGGCGAGGGGGTGCAGGTCGTCGCGCGCGTGCCCTCGCTCGGGCCGGTGCCGCCGCCGATCAGCGTCGTGATCCCCGACGCGACCGCCTGCCCGACGATCTGCGGGCAGATGAAGTGCACGTGGCAATCGATCCCGCCCGCGGTGAGGATCCGGCCCTCGCCCGCGACGACGTCCGTCGTCGGGCCGATGCGCAGCGCGGGATCCACGCCAGACGAGATGTCGGGGTTGCCGGCCTTCCCCAGCGCGACGATCCGCCCGCCGCGGATGCCGACGTCGCAGCGCAGGATCCCGGCGTGGTCGAGCACGACGACGTTCGTGATCACGAGGTCGGGCGCGCCCTGCGCGGACGTCGCCGTGCCCTGCGCCATCGACTCGCGGATCGTCTTGCCGCCGCCGAAGACCGCCTCGTCGCCGCCGACGCAGCGGTCCTCCTCGACCTCGAGCCACAGGTCGGTGTCGGCCAGGCGCACGCGGTCGCCGACCGTCGGCCCGTACAGCGACGCGTACTGCCGTCGATCGATCCGGCTCATGCTCGCAGTCTCAGCCCAGGCACCGCGCCGGCACCGGCCAGGGAAACGAGTGCGACGCTGCGCGACGCCCCCGGCTCGAAGCGCGCCGACGTTCCGGCCGGGATGTCGAGCCGGTGACCGGTCGCCGCGGCGCGGTCGAAGTCCAGCGCGTCGTTGACGTCGGCGAAGTGAAAGTGCGAGCCGACCTGGATTGGCCGGTCGCCGTTGTTGACCACTGTCACCACCAGCGTCTCGCGGCCCGCGTTGAGCTCGAGCTCGCCCTCCCGGCAGCGTAGCTCGCCGGGGATCACGAGATCGGGTCGTGCAGCGTCACGAGCTTGCGCCCGTCGGGGAACGTCGCCTCGACCTGCACCTCGGCGACGAGCTCGGGCACGCCCTCCATGACCTCTGCGCGGCTCAGCACGCTGCGACCCTCGTCCATGAGCTCGACGACGCGGCGCCCGTCGCGCGCGCCCTCGATGACCCAGCACGACAGCAGCGCGACCGCCTCGGGCTGGTTGAGCAGCACGCCGCGCGAGCGCCGCTCGCGGGCGATCATCCCGGCGACGGAGAGCAGCAGCTTGTCCTGGTCGGCGGGGGAGAGGCGCACACGGGCAACCTAGGCCGCGTCGCGCGCGCCTCGCCTGTGACGTGCGTCGAAATTCCCGGGCGACGCACTGTCCACGGGGCCTACACGCCGAGCTGGCGGTCCAGCCATGCGACGCGCCGGTTCAGCCAGGCGCGCAGCCCTCGGACCTCGGCGCTGTAGCTGCCGCGCAACATCGGCTCCTGCCAGACGCGCTGGCTCAGGACCGGCCAGCGCCGGAAGTTGCGGTTCGCGGCGGGTCCCAGCTCGCGGACCGACGCGCTCGCTGACTGGAGCACAGACGCTCGCAGCCCGGTGGCGCGCAGCTTGCGCCAGCGCAGCTTGAGCGAGCGCTGGAACCGCGGGTCGGCGAGCAGCCGGGATCCCCACACACGGTTGCGGGTGATCCAGCCCGCGGTGCTTGCGGCCGTCCCTCGCCTCGAGTTGCCCATCGCGATGTCGAGGTCCCATATCGGGCCGAGCTTCAGCGTGGCGCCGGCGCCCTTGAACATGAACGTGCTGGCCTCGAAGGCGTCGGCGTTCTTGAAGAGCTCCTGAAGCAGGACGTAGTCAACCGCGCTCGGGGCGTGCAGCTGACGGCGCCACGAGCCGGCGCCGCGGCGGTACAGCGCGCGCTCGGCGCCACCGACCACGCGCCGCAGGTAGGCGGCCTCCTGCTGTGAGAGCTCTTTTCGCTCCGGGTCGTGGTAGACGACCGCCTGGCGCTTGACCGGCGTACGAAAGTAGGCGCCCTTGCTGGGTACCTGCTTGTCGAGCGTCATCTCCGCGAGGTAGCGACCCCCGATGCCGCTGCCGGCGGCGGCGACACGGTCGCGGTCGAGCTTGACGGTCTCCATGAGCACGTAGACGCCCTGATAGCGGCCGTTGAGAACGAGCTCGACGTACCGGGTGCGAGCGGCCCAGCCGCCGAGCCGGCGCGCGGTGCTGTAGGCAAGGACGTTGCGCATCAGCGACTTGTCGCTGTGCGACGCATACAGCGCCCAGTCGTTCGCTGACGGCATGCCGAGCAGCTTCTCGTTGCGGTTCTCGCCGGCGGCGTCGCGCAGCTCGACGGCGTAGGACTTCTTCGCGAACCGCGCGGACGAATGGCCGCGGATCTCGATCCCGGCGAAGCCGTCATAGCCGTTCGCCGGAGCCCCGACGCGGTTCGTGGCGTGATTCATGAGCCGCATCCGGCCGGTGATCTTCCGCGTCTTGAGGATCGCGCGGTCGGTGTCAAGCACGACCAGCGGGAGCGTCGTGCGCAGCGATTGGGCCATCCGCTCGGGAAGCGTCGCCGATCGGGCGCTTGCCGGCGCCGACGGCGGGTTCGTGGCCGCTGCCTGAGAGCCGTCGGCGAGCAGCGTCGTCGCCGCACCGACGGCCGCACAGCTGACAACCAACGCGAGCAATAGCTTGATCGGGTGCATGGTCGCAAGCTGCCGCACGGTCGTGAGATTGCCGTAAGCCTTCGATGAGATGTTCTTCATCTGTCAGCTACACGCTTGAAGTGCGTCGGCTCTCGTCATGCAGCATGTGGGGTCCGGCCGCGGTACGACGTGACCAGGACCATCCTGGGCAAGGACGTCGTCGACGGCGGCACGGACAACGACACGATCCTCGCCCGGGACGGTACGCGAGATGCCATCCGTGCGGCACGGCGCGTGCCGAACCTCGTCGCCGCAACGCCGAATGAGAAGCTTCTCATGAAGGCTTCACGTTTGTTTCACCACTACGGGCAACTCTGCGACTGTGTCTGCCGTGTTCGACCGTCCCCCGTCCGTCGCGTTCGTGAAGTCGTCCGGCGTGGGCGTCGAGCCTCATCGCGCGCCTGCGTGGGATGCCCCGCTGGCGCAGCTGTCATCGATCGGACTGGATGAGCTCAACTCGCAGGCCGCCTTGCAGGACCGAATGGAGACGAAGTACGTCGTCAGCGGTGCCCAGCTCACCGAGCTCCTCGTGCGCCTCGCCGCTTCGCATCGCGCGCTCGACATCGACGGCAGGCGCGCGTTCGCCTACCGCACCACCTACTACGACACGGACGACCTGCTGACTTTCCGCGAGCACGTCCAGCGCCGGCGGAGGCGCTTCAAGTGCCGCAAGCGGCTCTACCTCGACAGCAGGCTGTCGGTCTTCGAGGTCAAGCTCAAGGGGACGCGCGGGCGCACGCTCAAGCACGCGCGCGCCTGCGATCCCGCGGAGCGCCTCGCCGAGGACGACGTCGCGTTCCTGCGCGAACGACTGCTGGATGCCTACGGCCGCGAGCTGTGCCAGCCGCTCAGCCCGACCCTCGTCGTCGCGTGCCGCCGGATGACGCTCGCGTCGGCTGATTGCGCCGAGCGGGTGACGTGCGACGTCGACCTGCGCCTGGGCCGCGGACGGCTCGTCGATGGGCTGGCCGTCATCGAGACCAAGTCCATGAATGGAGGCGGTGAGGCGGACCGGCTGCTGCGCGAGATGGGCGTGCGTCCTGTCGAACGCTTCAGCAAGTATCTGCTCGGCGTTGCACTCGGTCGCTCAGACGTCCGCGACAACGACATGAAGTACTTGTTGCGCCGCCATTTCATTGCAGTGTCCTGATGACGCCCCCTATCGCGCTCGCCGAACTCGACTCGCTCGCCGTCAGGCTGCTCATCGACGTTGTCGCGATCTCCGCCCTCGCGATCGGGGTGTTCTGGCGGCGCCACCTGCGGCGCGATCTCGTCGTCCTGTACGTCGTGTTCAATGTCGGCCTCTTCGCCGCGGTCGTCGTCATCTCCGAGGGCGAGGTCGCGGCCGCGGTCGGCTTCGGCCTGTTCGCGGTGCTGTCGATCATCCGCCTGCGGGCCGAGCAGCTGTCATACGCCGAGATCGCGTACTTCTTCGCCGCGATCGTCCTGGGCCTCGTGGCCGCGGTGGACATCGGCGACCCCGCCGGCAA
>JALZJA010000352.1 GCA_030860005.1 Actinomycetota bacterium | reverse complement strand
TGCGGACCCGATTGGCGACCCGCGCGCCCATCGAGGTCGGCGAAGATCCCGCGGAGACGATCAGGCGCCACCGCGACGCTTGATCGTCCTCGACGCCTCGGCTGTATGCGAGCTGCTGCTGCGCGGTCCGGGCGAGCGGCGGCTGGTGGAACTCGTGCTCGCCGACGGCGCCAGCGTCCATGCTCCCGACCTCATGAGCGTCGAGGTGCTGCACGTCATACGCCGCCTGGCGCTCAGCCACGCGATCGCCGCCGAGCCCGCCGGACGCGGGTGGTTTCGCGTTCGCGCAGCGATTCGAGCTCACGGGCCGCGAGACCACCCAGGCATCGACCCCCAACGGCGACGCCGGCCGGCGACGCCGCGCTGTCTGCGCCACCGCGGGTCAGCTGCGATGGCGCCTGCGGACCACGCATGAGCTCGCCGGCGAAGCTGGTCGCTGGCGCGTAGCCCCCTGGCCGCGTACGATCCATCCGGCAATGGCCACACGGGACAGCACGCTGCTTGCCCCGGGCAAGGAAGCCTGGAGCGCGCTCAACGAAGAGAAGCGCCGCCTCCTGCGCAGCGCGCCGGAAACCACCGTTGAGGAGCTCCTGCGCCGCGGGATGCGACTGTCTCGGCAGGCCGGCCGGCTCGCCCGTGCCGTCGATGCTCGCGGTGGCGATACGCGACCCTGAGCTGGATGTCGTTCTCGCGGCCCTCCTCAGGGCATTCTGCGAGTTCGTCGTGGTCGGAGGATTTGCGGTCATTGCGCATCGTCACGTCAGAGCGACCGAGGACGTCGATCTGCTCATCCCAGACGACGACGCCAACGACCGCCGCGTACTGGAGGCGCTGTCATCGCTCGAAGCGATCACGACATCCACCCAGCGACCGCCGGCGGCACGCGACCTCGCAAGCCGCGCGCACCTGCGGGTGCTCACGCGTGCGGGCCTGGTCGACCTGATCCGCGAGGGGGACCCTCCCCTGGACTACGCCACGGTGGCGACCCACGCGATTACCGCCGACCTCGGTGACGGACTCTTCAAGATCGCTGGGTTGCGCACGCTCGTGGCGATGAAGAGGCTTGCCGATCGCCCGCGCGACCGCCTTGATCTCGAGGCCCTCGAGGAGCAGCACGGACCGCTGCCGCTGGATCCGCTTCCGGGGCTCGACGATCGCTGACCACTGCCGGGGCTGGGCCGGGCACCCCCGGGGCGCCTCGACGCCCGCCGCTTCGCCCGCATCGCGCAGATCAAGCGCTTCGCGATGCTCGACCGCGTACTCTCGCAGGAGCACGAGGAGCTGACGCTGAAGGTCAAGCGCAACGTGTCCAGATCCCGAGGGCGGGGGTGGGGCCTCAGCCGGCGCCGAGACGGGCGAGCCATTGTTGCGGGGAGGCCACGTCGAGTTCGGTCACGCGATCGAAGTGGCGCACGTTGCGCGTGACCAGCACAGCGCCCGTCCCGAGGCAGATGCCCGCCTGCATCGCGTCCCGCACGTCGAGCGCGCGGCCCGCGCGGCTGAGCTCCCGAGCGAGCTCGCCCGCGCGTAGCGCAGCGCCGTGCGTAAGCGCAAGCGTGGGCGCAGCGAGCAGTGCCAGCACCGGCTCCGGGTCAGCCGCGAACGAGCACCCGAGCGCCAGCTCGAACGCCGACACGGCGGTGACGAAGAACGCCAGCGACCCGGCGAGCGCATCGACGAGCTCACGGCCGGGCCCGGCACCGCGCAAGTGGTCGATCAGGACATCGGAGTCTAGGACCGGTGGGTAGGCCAACTCGCCCACGCGTCGTTGCGGGCACGCTCCCACTCAGCGATGTCCTCCGCGCTCCAGCTGCCGGCGGCCGCCCTGATGCCCGCCGCCAGGTCGGGCTGGCCGTCGAGCCCGTCGAGATGCTTGCGAAGCGCCTCCTCGACGATCGGTGAGAGCCCGCGCATACCGCGGTCGGCAGCCACGCGCCGCAGTCGCCTGTAGAGCGGATCTGACAGCTCGACGGTCGTTCGAGGGCCGGCTGTGGGCAAAGGGCCGTACGCGCGCAAGCGCCGGGCAAGGAGCTCGACGAGGCCCAACCGCCCGCTTCGCTCCATCGCGCAGGTCAGGAAGTTCGCGATCCTCGACCGCGTCCTCTCGCAGGAGCACGAGGAGCTGACGCCGACGCTTAAGATCAAGCGCAACGTCGTGTACGAGCGTCACGGCGACGTGTTCGAGGCGCTGTATGACCGCGACTGACCCTCCTACCTCGCTGTCTGAGTACGTGCGCGCCGAGCTCGAGCTGATCGCCTCGCGCCCAACGCCCGAGGAGCTGCGGACCCGACTGGCGACCCGCGCGCCCATCGAGGTCGGCGAAGATCCGGTGCTCCGGTCGATTTGGTGGTGAAGTCATCGCGGGAGTGGGATGACGACGCCGGCGCAGCAGAGGTAGACGAGCGCGATGAGTGGTGCGGCGGAGTGGAAGCCGAAGCTGCGGTGGCTGATCAGG
>JALZJA010000565.1 GCA_030860005.1 Actinomycetota bacterium | reverse complement strand
GTGCCGCGTCGGCGCTCGTAGAGCGCGCCGAGCATGATGAGCACGAGCGTCAGCGCGACGCTGCCGCCGAGCGTGCCGCCCCCCTTGGCCCCCTCCCTCGCCGCTCGCGTCGCGGAGCTCTGCCCGCCGGCGCGGCGCAGGGCGGGCACGCTGTTCTTCAGCGCGGTCGGGGAGTTCGCGAGCAGGATGCCCGTGATCGCCGTGCCGGCATCGACGCGCGGCGCGGGTTCGCCCCGGTCGCGCGTGGTGCGCCCCTCCTCCGGCCCCGCGTCAGCGTCCGAGCCGCGGTCGGCGCCGGTACCGCTTCCGCTGCCGCCGGCACCCGATCCGGTGCCGCTCGTGCCGGTGCCGTTCGGGTTGGCGTTGGCGCTGCCCGGCCGCGTGTCCGGGCGCGGGCTCGTTTGTCCCTCGCCGATGCGGACGTTGACGCCCGCGCCGTTGCCGCAGAAGTCCTCGCATACCGCGCCCGTCCCGCCACGTCCCTCCACATTGACCCGCGCGTGAAAGCTGCCCTCCTTGCGGTAGGAGTGCGTCACCTCGACGCCGGTGGCGCCGTCCGACCCGTCGCCGAAGTCCCACTCGTACGTGAACGTGGCGCCGGGGGGCTTGAAGTCGATGGAGGCGCGCAAGCGCACCGTGCGACCGACGTTCGTCCTGCGCGGCGTGGCGCGCGCTCGCACCGGCAACAGCGCGCCGCCTTCGACGTTGATGTCGAGGGGCCCCGCCGCCGTGCTCGAGACGATGCTGTCGCGCGCGTTCGTGTCACCCGGCCCTCGCACAGGTCGGAGGAAGCGCGTGCGCGAGCCCTCATTGGTCACGAGCGCAGGTCCCTCGGGAAACCGATGGGAGGAGGCGAAGTCGGCGCGCTTGAGCGTCGCGCGGCTCCCGTCGGCCCGTGTGATCGCGATGAAGCGCACCCTGTCGGGATCGAAGCCGGCCATCTGCAGCAGGCCGCGAATCGACAGGCCGGTGAGCGTCAGCTTCTGCCCGTCGCCGCTGGGGTTCGACCGCAGCGTGTAGGTCCTCGACCGGACGTCGGCGGCGGCTGCGATCTGCGCGCCCGATCGCGCCCACTGCGTGCCGGCCCGCTCGCTGAAGAGCTGAATTCCCGGCCCGCTCGCGAGCGCGGGTGCGGCGGCGAAGCCGAGGCTGAGGCCCAAGCTCAGCCCGGCGAGGACCAGCCTACGTCTCGTAGGACTCCACACGGCGCCTGACATTAGCCAGGAACTTCGCGGCGAGCGCGCCGTCGAGCGCGCGATGGTCCCACGACAGGCCGAGGATGACCATCGGGCGGATCGCGATCGCGTCCTCGCCGAAGGAGTCGGTGACGACGACGGGCCGCTTCGTGATCGCCTCGAGGTCGAGGATCGCGACCTGCGGCTGGCTGATGACCGGCGTGGCCATCATCGAGCCGAACTGGCCGGGGTTCGTGAGCGTGAACGTCGCCCCCTGAACGTCATCGGGCTTGAGTTGCCGCGCCCGCGCGCGCTGCGCGAGGTCGCGGATGCGCCGCGAGAGGCCTTCGGGGCTGAGGTCCTGCGCGCCGCGGACGACCGGCACGATGAGCCCGTCGTCGCCGAGCGCGACGGCGATGCCGAGGTTGATCTGCTCGTGGACCGTGTGAACGTCGTCCTCGAGCCAGGCGTTGAGCAGCGGGAACTCGCCGAGCGCACCGATGACGCAGCGCGCGATCAGCGGCAGCGCGGTGATGTCGAGCTTCTTGCGGGCGATCTCGATGCGCGAGACGTCGACCTCGATCCACGTCGTGCAGGTCGCGGCGGTCTGCAGCGAGCGCTTCATGTGCGCGCCGACCTGGGCGCGCATGCGCGACAGCGGGCGGCCCTCGGGCGGCGTATATGGGCCGTCGCCCAGATCGCTGGGCGCGTCCGGCCGGTAGGGGCTCTCGCTGTGCAGCACCGGCTTCTCCGGTTCTGCGGCGGCCGGCTCGGAGGCGCGCTCGTTCTCGACGTAAGCCATCACGTCCTGCTTGCGCACGCGTCCGTCGCGGCCGGTGCCTTCGATCGCGTCGAGGTCGATGTCGTGCTCGGTGGCGATCCGCTGCACGACCGGTGAGTAGCGGCGGTTGACCGGGCGCGGCGACTGCGACGGCGCCGACGGCTCCGGCTCGGAAGCCTCGCTCTGCGCATCGGATGCCTCGCCCGGCGCATCGGACGCCTCGCCGTGCGCACGCGGCCCGTTGCGCTCGGAGGCATGCGCCTCGCCCGGCCGCGCGTCGGTCGCGATTCGCGCGAGCGTCACACCGACGTCGACGGTCGTTCCGACGTCGACGAGGATCTCGACGACGCGGCCGGCGGCTGGCGACGGGATCTCCGTGTCGATCTTGTCGGTCGAGACCTCGCCGAGCGCCTCGTCCTCCTCGACCCAGTCGCCGACCTGCTTGTGCCATTGCACGACCGTCCCCTCCGCGACGGAGACGCCCATCTGCGGCATCGTCACATCGACGACCGCGGCCGATTCAGTACTCGAGGAGCTGACGGCACGCCTCCCTCACGCGATCGACGGACGGCCGTACCGCCTGCTCGAGCGGCGGCGAGAACGGGATCGGGACGTCGGGCGAGGCGATGCGCATGACGGGACCGTCGAGGTCCTCGAAGCCGTGCTCGGCGATGAGTGCCGCCACCTGCGCGCCCGCGGCACACGTCTGGTTCGCCTCGTCGACGATGACGACCTTTGAGCAGTCATGCACGGCGGAGAGGATCGCCTGCTCGTCGAGCGGCACGAGCGAGCGCAGGTCGAGCACCATGATCGACGCGTCCTCGAGATCCTCGGTGGCCTCGAGCGCGGTGTGCACCATCGCGCCGTACGTGATGACGACGAGGTCGGTGCCCTCGCGCGCGACGCGCGCGCTGAACGGCGTCTCGTATGACCCCCCGGGCACGTCGCCCTTGATGCGGCGATACAGGTGCTTGTGCTCCATGTAGACGACCGGATTGGGGTCGCGGATGCTCGCGATGATCATGCCCTTGGCGTCCTCGGCCGTGCTCGGCGCCACGACCTTCAGCCCTGGCGTGTGCATGAACCACGCCTCGGGGCTGGACGAGTGAAACGGCCCGCCGGAGAAGCCGCCGCCGCTCGGCAGCCGCACGGTGATGTTCACCGGCAGCTCCTGGCGGTAGAGCATCTTGCCGGCGACGTTGACGAGCTGATCGAAGCCGCACGAGACGAAGTCGGCGAACTGCATCTCGCACACGGGGCGCATGCCGACGATGGCGGCCCCGACGGCCGTGCCGACGATTCCAGACTCGGCGAGCGGCGTGTCCATGACGCGCTCGGCGCCGAACTCGCCGATGAAGCCGTGCGTGACCTTGAACGCGCCGCCGTAGACGCCGATGTCCTGGCCCATCAGCAGCACGCGCTCGTCGTCACGCATCTCGCAGCGCAGGCCGTCCGAGATGCCCTGCAGGTAGGTCATGGTTGTGTTTTTTCGTCCTTCCGTCATCGGGACCGCTGACCTCCGGACGACGTCACCGTAAAGCCGCTCCACGGCGCCTGGCCGTCCTCGAGCAGGATCTCATCGGCGTCGCGGGGATGGAACACGCGGTCGGTCGCGGTCGCGGGATCGGGCATCGGTCCCGCGAGCGCCTTCTTCACCGCCTCCTCGACCTGCTCGCGAACCTCGGTGCGCAGCGCCTCGACGTCGACGCCCTGTTGGGCAACCCGCGTGACCTGGCGGTCGATCGGATCCTTCTTGCGCCACTCCTCGAAGAGCGCCTTGGGGACGTACTTCATGTCGTCGTGCGCGCCGTGGCCGTGCATGCGCATCGTCACGGCCTCGATGAGCGTCGGGCCGCCATCGGTCAGCGCCCGCTCGCGCGCGACCCGTGTGGCGTCGAAGACGGCCTCGACGTCGTTGCCGTCGACGGTCAAGCCCGGGAAGCCGTACGCCGCGGCGCGCTCGACGGGGTTGACCGCGAACTGCTGGTCGGTTGGCGTCGAGTAGGCGAACTGGTTGTTCTCCAGCACGAAGATGACCGGCAGCTGCTGGACGCCGGCCCAGTTCATGGCCTCATGGAAGTCGCCGCGCGAGGTCGACCCGTCGCCGAACCACGTCAGCGCGCAGCGCTTCTCGCCGCGCAGCTTGAACGCCATCGCCATGCCGGTGGCGACCAGCATCATGTCGGGCAGCATCGAAACCATCCCGACGCAGCCCGTCCGGTAGTCGCCGAAGTGCACGTTGCCGTCGCGGCCGCGCGTGATGCCCGCGTCGCGGCCCATGTACTGGCTGAAGATCCGCGCCGGCTCGACGCCGCGCACGAGGTGCGCGCCGAGGTCGCGGTGCAGGACGCACAGGCGATCAGCGGCCGCCATCGCCCATGCCGCGCCGACGGAGACGGCCTCTTGGCCGAAGCCGTCGTAGAAGGATCCCGGCACCTTCCCCTGGCGATAGAGCTTCATCGCCCGCTCCTCGATGGAGCGCATGAGCAGCATCGCCCGCAGCAGACCGACCCGGTCATCTGCGGTCAGGTGCTCGGGAAGGCTGTCGGAAGGTGTGCTGGGACCGGCTTGCGCTGCCGTGCTGCTGGTCGCCATCTCTGCCTTTCGCTCAGCGCTGAGAACGGGATCTCCGATCTCACCTTTCGTCACCCGGTCGGGGTCTGCGCACAGGATGCTTGCTCGACCTCCGAGGGTACCGGGTACGTACCCTGCGTGGCATGAACGATGGCGCAGCGCAGGCGGGCGCGGCTGGCCTACGGCGCCTGCGCTGGCGGCTGCGGGGAGCGCTGCTGTGGCCGACGTTCGCGCTCATCACGGTGCTCGACGCCGCGATCATGCACTGGCTTCCGATCGCCGGCGAGGGGACGCGCTGGATCCCGGCGCTCGTGCTCGCGGGCTGCCTGAACATCGCCGCCGTGGCGCTGCTCGGCGGGCTCGGCGGGTTGGCGCTGCGGCGCCTGCGATCGAGCCTGCCGAAGGTCGTGGCCGACGACTACGCGGGAACCGCCGTCCTCGGTCTGCTGGCGCTCGCGTTCCTCGCAGCCGGCCTCGTCCATCGGCCTGAGCTCTCCGCCGACCGCAATGCGTTCAGCGCGCAGTCGTTCGCGGTGCGCCGATGGGTGCAAGCCAACGGCGATGTGTTCACGCGTGCGCATATCCAGCGCGCGGACTCGCTGCGCGTCGGCAGGGACCTGTACAGGACGTGCGTCCCGCGTCTCGAGCCGCGGCGGTACCTCTGCCTCATCGTCGACACGAGCGTTTCGCCGCCGCTGATCAAGCGCGACGACAACCGTGAGGCCAACGCATCGTTAAGTAGTCGCGGGGGCTTCAGGTGAGTCGCGCACCTGTCGATGTACCGGTTATATGGGTGATGCACGGGCACTTCTCGCATCGATCGGCACGAGCGCGCTGCTCATCTCTGCGGTGGCGGTGTCGCTGTTGACCCTCAGCGTCGTGTTCGCCATCGGCGGCTTCCAGGGCGCCGAAGCGGCCGGCTCGCGCGAGGCGCTCATTCTTGACTTGCAGGACCGCGCGCGGTCAGAGCGCGTCAAGGAGGTCGCGCGGACCGGTACTCCCATCGTCGCTCGCGCGCCCGCAACGTCGCCGCGCAGCCGGCGCCCGACGCGCTCCTCGTCACCCTCGGGCCGGGTGCGCTCGGAACCGGCGGCGACGACCTCGTCGGCGGTCAAGGGCAATCCGCAGGTGGCCCAGCTCGGCGCCGGCGGCGCGTCGGGCGGCGAAGGCTCTGCCCCCCCGAACCCTTCCTCCGCCGCCGGGAAGCCGAACGTCGGCGACAGCGTGCAGAAGCTCGGCGACGATCTCAGCTCGACGCTGCAGCAGACGGGCGCCAACCTCGCGCAGGCCACCGCGCCGCTCGGCCCCCCGGTCAGCGCGGCGGTGCAGCAGATCGTGAACGTCGTGGCAGCGCTCGTGCAGCAGACGACAAACGCCCTCGGCGGCGTGCTGGGCGCGACGCCGGATCCATAGGACGTCGGCGTACGCGCAGCGGGCCTTGACGTAACGGCGGACAATTGAGGGGCGATGGCCGCGTCCGGATTATTCGCAGCCCTGCTCTTGCCGCTTGCGGCCCCGCTGGCTGGCGTCGCGTTCGGGCTGGGCGCCCGAAACGTCGGTTCGCCCATGCCCGTATCGGCGCCGAGCGCGAGTCCGGCTGCACCGGCCCCGGAGCCCCCGACGCGGCCGAACACGGTCCGGCTGCAGGTTGCCGCCACGGGCGACCTCCTCATCCACTCGCCGATCTTCAATCGAGCGCTCGCCGACGGCGGCGGGCGGCGCTACGAGTTCCGCCCGATGTTCCGCTACCTGCGGGCGCACCTCAGGCCCGCGGACCTCGCGATCTGCCACGTGGAGACGCCGATGACGAGGCGCCCGCCCAGCGGCTATCCGAGCTTCAACACACCGCCGGGGCTCGCGCGGGCAATCAGGTCATCGGGCTGGGATGCCTGCAGCACGGCCTCGAACCACACGCTCGACCAGGGCCAGTTCGGCGTCGACGCGACGATCGCCGCGCTGAACCGCGTTCGGCACGCGGGTTCGGCTCGGTCGCGCGCCGCCCGGCGCCGCCCGACGATCCTCAACGTCAAGGGACTACGGGTGGCGCTTCTCTCGTACACGGAGCATACGAACGGCATTCGGCTGCCGAGGCCGTGGTCCGTCAACGTCGCGCGCGCCGACCGGATCCTCGCCGAAGCGCGCCGGGCGCGGCGCGCGGGTGCGCAGGTCGTCATCGTCAACGTGCACGCCGGCGACGAGTACGGTCATGCGCCGAGCGCGTTCCAGCGCAGGCTGGCTCGGGCGCTGCTGCGCTCGCGCACGATCACGGCGGTGGTCGGCCAGCACGTCCACGTCGTCCAGCCGATCACGCGCGCGGCGGGGCGGCTCGTCGTCTACGGCGAGGGCAACCTCATCTCCAACCAGTCCGCGGCGTGCTGTCCCGCGGCGACGCAGGACGGACTGATCGCCCTTC
>JALZJA010000347.1 GCA_030860005.1 Actinomycetota bacterium | reverse complement strand
ACGATGACGCCGAACAACGTGTGGCGCTCGGCGGCGAGCCAGCGCAGGAGCTGTGGCCACTTCTGCTGCGTGTCCGGATCGCGTGTCGGGATCGCGCAGCGCTCGCAGCCCTCGACGACCTCGAGCTCCGCCTCGCCGATCCGCAGCCGCCGGCCGATCCAGCCCTCCTCGGCATACGGATCGGCGTCGAGATCGAGGTGCAGGTTCGAACGAAAGCGGCGCGCGTCGATCGTGCCGCCGAGGGCGTCCTCGAGTGCCCGCAGCGATGCCTCGACCGTGACGTGCAGCGTAGCCGGGCGGTCCTGCTGGCCGCGGGTCTCGCGCACGAGCGTGACCTCCCGTCCAAGGTCCTCGCCGAGCGCGCTGCGCAGCTTGGGGTCGTCCCAGCGCAGCGAGCGGCCGTCGGGAGCCGTGACGGCAGGCTGCGGCAGCCCATCGCGCGTGAGTGCGGCGGCGTCCGAGCCAGGGTAGGTCGCCGCCCAGGCCAGCAGGCGCGGCACGCCTTCGGCGTTCAGGCGCCGCTGCCTGCCGTTCAGAGCAGCGAACACCGCATGCGCGCGGTCGCCGACCGCGCCGAGCTCGTCGAGGCAGAGCGCGTCGACGGACTCACCGGCCATCGACTTGACGGGCCAGCGCTGCAGGGAGAGGACTGAGCCCACCATGCGGGCAAGGCTAGACCGTAGGCCGCGTTCGGGGAGGGGGGTCTGGGGAATGACCGCCCTCAGGGGGCGATGGATCCTCACACCCCGAGGCGCCCGCGCTGCATCTCTCGCTGCATCCTTCAAGCCCGAAACGACGAAGGGCCCGGCGGATGCCGAGCCCTTCGGGACAGGGTGAACGTCGCCCGAAGGTCGCCGGTTGCGGCGACCTAGGGCGAAACCGCTTACATCATGCCGCCCATGCCGCCCATGCCGCCGCCATCGCCCATGCCGGGGATGGACATCTCCTTGCCCTCGATCTCGCAGACGATCGCCTCGGTCGTGAGGATGTTCTTCGCGATCGACGCAGCGTTCTGCAGCGCCGAGCGCGTGACCATCGCGGGGTCGATGACGCCGGCGGCGACGAGATCCTCGATCTCGTTCGTCGCGGCGTTCAGGCCGTAGCCCTTCTTGGCCTTGCGGACGTCGTTGATGACGACCGAGCCCTCGAGGCCCGCGTTGTGCGCGATCTGGCGCAGCGGCTCCTCGAGCGCACGCAGGACGATCTTCGCGCCCGTGCGCTCGTCGTCCTCGTAGTCGTCGAGGTCGATCGCGTTCTCGGCCTGCAGCAGTGAGACGCCACCGCCCGGCACGATGCCCTCCTCGAGCGCCGCGCGGGTGGCCTGCAGCGCGTCCTCGACGCGGTGCTTCTTCTCCTTCATCTCCGTCTCGGTGGCCGCGCCGACCTTCACGACGGCAACGCCGCCGGACAGCTTGGCGAGGCGCTCCTGGAGCTTCTCGCGATCGAAGTCCGAGTCGGTCGTCTCGATCTCGGCCTTGATCTGGTTGATGCGCCCCTTGATGGCGGCCGCATCGCCATCGCCGTCGACGATCGTCGTCGTGTCCTTGGCGACGACCACGCGGCGGGCCTTGCCGAGCTGCGCGAGCGTCGTGTTCTCGAGCTTCAGACCCAGATCCTCGGTGATGACCTCACCGTTGGTCAGGATCGCGATGTCCTCGAGCATGCGCTTGCGGCGGTCGCCGAAGCCCGGAGCCTTGACGGCGACGCCCGTGAACGTGCCGCGCAGCTTGTTGACGACGAGCGTCGCGAGCGACTCGCCCTCGACGTCCTCGGCGATGATCAGCAGCGACTTGCCCGACTGGATGACGGCCTCGAGGACCGGCAGCACGTCGCGCACCGAGGTGATCTTCGAGTTCGCGATGAGGATGTAGGGATCCTCGAGCACGGCCTCCATGCGCTCCTGGTCGGTGACCATGTAGGGCGAGATGTAGCCCTTGTCGAACAGCATGCCCTCGGTGAACTCGAGATCCATGCCGAACGTCTGGCCCTCCTCGACGTTGACGACGCCGTCCTTGCCGACCTTCTCGATCGCGTCGGCGATGACGTCGCCGATCTCCTCATCACCGGCCGAGATCGTCGCGACGCGCGCGATCTGGTCCTTGCCGGCGACGTCCTTGGACTGGCGCGCGATGTTCTGCACGACCTGCTCGACGGCCTTCTCGATGCCGCGCTTGAGCGCGAGCGGGTTTGCGCCGGCGGTGACGTTCTTCAGGCCGCTGCGCACGATCTGCTGCGCGAGCACCGTGGCCGTCGTCGTGCCGTCGCCGGCGACGTCGTTCGTGGCCGTGGCTACCTCGCGGACGAGCTGCGCGCCCTGGTTCTGGAAGACGTCCTCGACCTCGATCTCACGAGCGATCGTGACGCCGTCGTTGGTGATCGTCGGGGCGCCGAACTTCTTGTCGAGGACGACGTAGCGGCCCTTGGGGCCGAGCGTGACCTTGACGGCGTTGGCGACAGCGTCGACACCGCTCTGCAGCGCGTTGCGGGCGTCGATGTCGTAGAGCAATTCCTTATGGGGCATGTGAAGTGTCTCCTACTGCCTAGAGGATCTTGGCGAGAACGTCGGACTCGCGGAGCACGAGCAGCTCCTCGCCGTCGACCTTGATTTCAGTACCGCCGTACTTCGAGTACAGGACCTCGTCGCCCTCGGCGACGTCGAGCGGAATGCGCTTGTCCCCGTCCTCATCGAACTTGCCGTCGCCGACGGCGAGGACCTTGCCCTTCTGCGGCTTCTCCTTCGCGGTGTCGGGAAGGACGATGCCACTCGCGGTGGTCTCCTCCTCCTCGATCGCCCGCACGATGAGCCGATCGCCCAGTGGCTTGAGCTTCATATTGTGCCGACCTCCAAGAACTGACGGGATGATTTGGCACTCAAGGTATGAGAGTGCCAATGACTCCTCGACTCTAGCAACCTGGCACTCGCAGGGTAGGAGTGCCAACCAAGGGCCAAGGCGTCTATACGCCGCTCGCCCGGTGGCGCAACGGCAGCGGACTAGTTCTGCGCCCCGCCGATACCGTGCATACGCTCGGTCATCGACGGCGGGTTCTCGACGATCTGCGAGAAGCGAACGACGGTCACCGTGTCCTCGAGCGACACCTCGCGGCCGTAGATCTGCTCGAGGAAGTGGATCATCTCGTCGGTGCGGCGAAACTCCGGGTTGTCGTGCTCGATGTCGCGCGGTGAGAGGTCCTTCACGCGCTTGACATCGACGCTGTCGATCACGGCCTGGAAGATCTTCTCGCGCGGCGAGTGCTGGTAGCCGATCGTCACGAGCACCGCCTGGTTCTTGCGGTACTTGTGCGACTTGTCGCCGAGGCGGATCGTCGCCGTCTTGCGCCCGCGCTTGAGCTGGTCGGCGAAGATCGT
>JALZJA010000539.1 GCA_030860005.1 Actinomycetota bacterium | reverse complement strand
CGGTGGGCCCGGCGACCGCGGGCGCAACCTGCTCAACGGCGAGGAGCTCGCGCCGAAGGCGACCGGCGAGCTTCAGCCCGGCGATCGCCTGACGATCGAGACGCCCGGCGGCGGGGGCCACGGGCGGGTGCGTGGCGCACCTCAGGCTTGAGATGCCATCTGCCGGACCTGGGTGAGCCGCAGATGGTTGCCCGACGGGTCGCGGAACGACGAGTCGATCCCATAGGGGCGCTCCTCGGGCTCGTCGACGAACTCGAGGCCGCAGCCCTTGAGCTCCTCGTATGTGGACTGGCAGTCGTCGGTCGTCAGGAAGATCGTGCCCGCGGCGCCCTTCGCCATGAGCTGCTCAACCTGGTCTGCGGTGCCGGAATCGAAGACCGGCGGGCCGGGAATGGCCATGAGCCCGATCGCGACGTCTGCCTGCCCGGCCGGGCCGACGGTCAGCCAGCGGAAGTTGCCCATCTCGGGGAGCGTCACGTCGGCACGAACCTCCATGCCGAGCTTCTCGGTGTAGCAGGCGAGCGCCTCGTCCTGGTCGTGGACCCACAGCTGCGCGTTATCGCCCTTCCGTAGCATCCGGCGGCGATGAGCGACTCCACCGACTCACCCACGGACCGCGTCGGCTTCGTCGGCCTCGGGATCATGGGCTCGCGCATGGCCGCGAACCTCGCGCGCGCCGGTCATGAGCTGACCGTCTTCAATCGCACCCGGGCGACGGCGGAGGCGTGGATGGCCGAGCACGGCGGCACGGTCGCCGACTCGCCCGCCGCCGTCGGCGCCGCCAGCGACGTCGTCATCAGCATGGTCGTCGACGGCGACCAGGTCCGCGATGTGCTGCTCGGGCCCTCCGGCGTGGCGCAGGGCGCCGCCGCCGGCGCGCTGTGCGTCGACATGTCGACGATCGGCCCTGATCAGACGCGCAAGATCGGCACTGAGCTCGCCGAGCGCGGGCTGCGCTTCCTCGATGCGCCCGTGTCGGGCTCATCGCCGAAGGCGCAGGACGGCACCCTGACGATCATGGCCGGAGGCGACGGGGAGGACTTCGCGCGCGCCGAGCCACTGCTGGACATCATGGGCGAGCTCGTCGTGCACGTGGGTGAACTCGGAAAGGGCGAGACGGTCAAGCTCATCAACAACGCCCTCGGTGCGGCGAACGCGACGGCGCTCGGCGAGGCGCTGCTCGTCGCCCACGCCAGCGGCGTCGACCTCGATGCGCTGCAGACCGTGCTCGGCGCCTCGTCCGGGGCGTCGGTCCAGCTCGCGCTGAAGGCCGAGCCGATGCGCCGCCACGACTACACAACGCTGTTCAAGCTCGAACACATGCTCAAGGACGTCGGTCTGTGTCTGCAGGCCGGCCAGGCCGCGGGCGTACCGTTTCCGGCCGCCGCTCACGCCCGCGATGTCCTGATCGCCGCCCTTGCACGCGGCCACGGCGACGATGACTACGCGGCCCTGATCGAAGCGCTCGAAGGACTCGCGGGGACCCGCCTGAAGCCGTGACGATCAGGTCCTGCGTTTCACATAAAGACCGTCAATTTGCAGGGATGTTTGGTCGTTTAGGGCCAGCTGTGGCACAATATTGCCCCTCCCGTCGGTCAGACCGTTCGTGGTCTCGGGCGACGGGATTTGCATTCGTCATTGTCCCGTCCCGTCGTCGTCTGGTCCCAAATGCCTATTGCGTTCAAGGAGTGGGCGGTCACCGTCCGTGCGCTCGCCGAAGGTGAGCAGCTGGTCACCCTGCGAAAGGGTGGCCTGCGCGAATCCGACAAGCGTTTCCGCGTCGAGCACGACCGCTTCTTCCTCTATCCCACCTTTGATCATCAACGCCATGACCTCGTGCGCGAGTCGCACGTCCCAGAGCTGACACGGGCGCTCGAGGAGGGCGTCTGGGCCGAGGGTGAGCCGCCGATCCGCGCCGGGCTCGACGGCGGCTACGGGCCGATCGCTCAGCCCGACCGCGTGCGCATCCGCGCGTGGGCAGAGCTCGCCGGTCACTTCACGATCACGGACCCGCGCTGCGTCGACGCGCTCTCGCCGTTCTATGTGTGGAGCAGCGACTACGCCGAGAAGCGCCTGGAGTGGAAGCGCCACCACCCCTTGCACGTGCTGCTGCTACGCACGTACCGCATCCCGCGTCCGGTCACCGTCCGCGTCAAGGACGAGTACGGCGGCTGCCGCTCATGGCTGGAGTTGCAGCGCGAACTTCCCTTCGAGGGCACGCCCGTGCTCTCGAACGAGGAGTTCGAGCGCGCTGCAGAAGCCATCGGCGAGATCGCCGACGGCGGCGTCCCAGCGCTCATCTAGAAACTGGGCGGGAGCACTTGATCGACGCGCTCGGCAAGGCCGGGCGCGTCCTGGCCATCGGCATCGGCGGCGGCGGTGACGTCGTCGGAGCGCTCGCAGTGGCCGAGTTGGCGCGGCTGCTCGGCACGGAGACGATCGTCGGCGGCCTGACCTGGGAACGCCAGCCCATCGATCCCCTGCCCGGCCCGCGCCGGATCGAGGAGATCGCGGGCGCGCGGCGCGTGAACGACGCCGTGGCGCTTGCCGGGCCCGACACGACCGGTCCGGGCGGCTTTCGCTTCGCGGAGTCGCACATGGCGCGCTACCTCGGCGAGCCGGTGGTGCTGCTCGATCCGAGCGAGGGTCCCGGGGCGGTGGCGCGCGGCCTCGCCGACGCGGCGGCCGCCCTTCAGTGCGACCTCGTCGTGCTCGTCGACGTCGGCGGAGACGTCCTCGCGCACGGCGATGAGCCGGGCCTCGCGAGCCCGGTCGCCGACGCGGTCTGTCTCGCCGCCACGGCGATGCTCGTCGACGCCGGCGTCGATGTACGGGTCGCCCTCCTCGGCGCGGGCTGCGATGGCGAGCTGACCCCCGACGAGGTGCTCGAGCGCATCGCCGAGGTCGCAGCCGCCGGCGGGCACCTCGGAACCTGGGGGCCCGGCCCGGCTGAGCTCGAGCGCCTCGAAGCCGCGGTCGCGGAGATCCCGACGGAGGCCAGCGCGATGGCGCTGCGCTGCGCGCGCGGCGTGACCGGGCTGACGACGATCCGTGGTGGTCGCAGGACCGTGCTGCTGTCACCGGTCGGCGGCATGGTCTTCTTCTTCGATGCGCTGACCACCTTGCGCAGCGCCGCGCGCTGCGCCGTGCTCGTCGAGCACGCCGCGTCGCTTGCGCAGGCGAGCACGATCCTTACGGACCGCGGCATCGCGTCGGAGCTTCACTACGAGGAACAGCCCGCTCCCCCACCTCCAGATGAACGGTAGTGTTCGACCGGGTCACGTGTCCTTCCGCCGCAAGCTCACCACCGGCGCCACCGCCGCGCTCGGCCTCCTCGCCGCCGCCGCTCCGGCGCCGGCGCAGGTCCAGCCGTACCGCACGAACGACGTCGGCGGCTTCCGCGACGTCCTGCCCCCCGGGACGAACGGGCGCTCGAACGCCGTCGACCTCGCCGCGTTTCTCGCCGCCGGCAAGCGCCCCACGCACAACGACGACCAGCGCGACATGTACGCGCGCCTCGTCCGCGCGGTGCCGGGCGTCACGGCCAGCAGCCTCACGACGCTCTTCAAGGACGCAAGCTTCGGCATCCCGCCGGGCGGCCAGGCGCGCGCCTACTCGCCGCGCCCCGGCCTGACGATCACCCGCGACAAGGCGTTCGGCGTCGCGCACGTGTATGGCGCGACACGGGCGAGTGCGATGTTCGGGCTCGGCTACGCCGCCGCCGAGAACCGCCTGTTCTTCATGGACGCCCTGCGTCATGCCGGCCGTGGCCGGCTGTCCTCGTTTGCCGGAGGCGCGGCCGGCAACCGGAGGATGGACGAGGCGCAGTGGCGGTTCGCGCCCTACACGGAGACCGACCTGCAGCGCCAGGTCGACCAGCTCGACGACCTCTACGGCGAGGACGGGCGCCAGCTTCAGGTGGACGCCGCGAGCTACGTCGCGGGCGTCAACACGTACATCAACGAGGCCAAGCTCGACATCACCAAGCAGCCGGGCGAGTACCTCGCGATCGGCCGCCTGTTCGGTGCCGAGCCGTGGAAGGCGACCGACATCATCGCCACGGCGTCGCTCGTCGGCGCCATCTTCGGCAAGGGCGGCGGCCAGGAGCTGACCCAGATGGAGTTGCGCCGCACGTTCATCGCGCGCTTCGGCGCGCGCCGCGGCAAGGCGCTGTGGCGCGAGTGGGCGGCCTACGAGGATCCCGACGCGCCGACGACCGTGCACAGGAAGGTCTTCCGCTATCAGGCGCCGCCATCCAGGCCGGCCAAGGGCGGGTTGGCGATCGCCGACGCGGGCTCGCTGCGCAGGACTTCCGTGGTTAGGAGCGGGACGGGCCCCGGCGCGGGTGCGCCGCTGGGCGGGGGCGGGGTGCTCGACGGCCTCTTCTCCACCCGCATGCGCGGGCAGGGCATGTCAAACGCCCTGCTCATCTCGCGCAAGGAGTCGGCAAGCGGCCGGCCGCTGGCGGTCTTCGGCCCGCAGACGGGCTACTTCGCCCCCCAGATCCTCATGGAGCAGGACGTCCACGCCCCGACGCTCGACGCGCGCGGCGCCGCGTTCCCGGGGGTGAACCTCTATGTCCAGATCGGCCGCGGCCGGGACTACTCCTGGAGCGCCACCTCCGCCGGCCAGGACATCATCGATTCCTTCGCGCTGCACCTCTGCGAGCCCGGCGGCAGCGCGCCGACGATCGACTCGATGCACTACGTCTTCCGCGGCCAGTGCCTGGCGATCGAAACGCTCGTGCGCCGCAACCAATGGACGCCCACGCTCGCCGACTCGACCCCGGCTGGGACCCAGACGCTGCGCGCCGAGCGCACGAAGCTCGGGCTCGTATGTGGCCGGGCGACGATGAAAGGCAAGCCGATCATCTACACCTCTCTGCGTTCGACCTACCTGCACGAGATCGACTCCGCGCGCGGCTTCTCGGACTTCAACGACGCGGCGAAGATGCGCAGCGCGCGCGACTTCCAGCGCGCCGCGTCGAAGATCGGCTACACGTTCAACTGGTTCTACGCCGACGACCGCGACATCGCCTACTACAACTCGGGCAACAACCCGCAGCGGGCGACGGGCGTGACCGGGCAGCTCCCGATCCCGGCGCGCCTGGAATGGCGCGGCTTCGACGCGCAGACCGGGCTCGCGGCGTACACCTCGTTCAAGAAGCATCCGCGGGCGATCAACGGCCAGCCGTTCGTGACCTCGTGGAACAACAAGCAGGCGCGCGGCTACGCCGGCGCCGACTCGAACCTCTTCTCGTCGGTCTTTCGCTCGCAGATGCTCGACCAGGAGATCCGGGCGCGGATCGCTGGCAGGCGCAAGGTCGATCTTCCCGGCCTCGTCGACGCGATGGGCGAGGCGGCGACGACGGACCTGCGCGCGGAGAAGGTGCTGCCGCTCGCGCTGCGGGTCATCGGCAAGCCGGCGCAGCCCAAGCTCGCCGACGCCGTGAACAAGCTCCGTGCCTGGGTGACGGCCGGATCGCACCGCCGTGACGCCGACGGGGACGGCCGCTACGAGCACGCCGACGCGATCCAGATCCTCGACGCGTTCTGGCCGCGCTGGATGCGCGCGCAGTTCGAGCCCGTGCTCGGCTCCGCGCTGTTCGAGCAGCTCCGGGCAGCGCACGAGCTCGACGACGAGCCCAACGCGCACGGCGACCACGTCGGCTCCGCCTACCAGCGCGGCTGGTACGGCTATGCGTACAAGGACCTGCGCCGGGTCCTGGGCCTGAAGGTCCGCAAGCCCTACTCGCGCCGCTACTGCGGGCGCGGCGAGCGCACGCGCTGCCGGTCCGAGCTGCGGCTCGCGCTGCTGCGCGCGCTCGACGACAAGCCGTCCACGCTCTACGCCGACAAGCAGTGCGCCGAGGCCGGTAGGGCCGGCGAGGAGGCCTGCTTCGACGCGATCGCGTTCCGGGCGACCGGCGCCATCACGCAGCCGATGATCGGCTGGCAGAACCGGCCGACGTACCAGCAGGCCGTCGAGGTGCAGGGCCACCGGCCGCGACCGTAGACCTGATGCCCTGCGTCAGGTGCAGGGCGCCCGTGCGCCCGCGGCGAATGGGGTCGGGTGTCCCGGATCGAGACGAGCTCGCGCAACTTCACCGCGCGCCACGACGAAAGCGACGGCGACGAGGTCGACGACATCCTCGAGCTGCTCGAGGAGACGCGCGCGCGGCTCGGCCCGGCCTTCCCCGCGCTGCCCGACGAGGTCACGGTCGTCTTACACGACAGCCGCATCGAGCTCGACCTCGCGCAGCCGTTCCTGCCGCTCATGCGCCGCATCACGACGCCGGCGGCACGGCGCTACCTCGCCGGCTGGGCCGCCCGCCGCGAGCTGCATGTCCTCACGCCGCGCCTGCTCGCCGAGCGCGCCGCAAACGTCGAGGGCTCGCGCGAGATGTTGATGCTCACGCCGGCCGCGCTCTACGTGCAGCTCATCGTCGCCGAGAGCAACCCGCTGCTGCCGCCGCCATGGAGCCCGCGCAGCACCATGCGGGCAGCGCGCTGGGCGTGGCTCGTCGCGGGCACCGCCCAGTGGTTTTCCGGCCAGACGAGCCACGCGCGCCCGGCGATCGCCCGCCGCCTGCGCGAGGGCCCCCGACCCGACTTTCCGCCCGCCCTGCGCGACGCGGCGCTGCTCGGCGGCACGGTCCTCGATCTCGTCGCGCGCGAGGAGGGCGAGGCCGCCGCCGTGAGGCTTGCCTGCACGCTGCCGCCCGGCGGCCCGCGCCAGTCGCTCATCGAGGTCTTCAACGGCCGCGCGATGATCCACTCAGAAGGCACATGGCGCGCGCACCTGGCGCGGCTGGCGGAGCGGTGAGCCTCACGACATCGGTGATCGTGAAGTACAGCTTGGAGGGACCCCTCAATCGGCTACACCCGTCATCCGATCACATCGGTCCCGAGCCACGCGATCAGGGCGACGATCGCCACGGCACCGAGGAGCGCCGCCAGCACTCGCGCGGGGTTCGTCACGACCGGCTGCTCGTCCCCGACGAGCTCTGCCTCCAGGAGCACCTCGCGCGCCGCGTCGCGGCCGGAGGCCGGCACCAGGATGTCCCGCGGACCCGCGGCCAGCATGTCGGGGACGTCGAACCCGCGCGTGCGCCGCAGCGTCGACGGCACACCCTCCTCGAGCAACAGGCCCTGGATGAACTCGGCCTCGGCCTGGTGGCGCGCGCCGGCGACGCGCACGAGCTCGCCCTCGGCGTACTGCGGCTTGATCTTGCGAGCACGTTCGTGGCGGTCGGTGACCGGCTCGCCCATGCCGAGCTCGCCGGAGTACACGAGCGGCATGCCGCAGGTGCGGCAGAAGCGTTCGTCGAGCGGGTGCGGTTCCGCGCAGCTCGGGCAGACGAGCGGCTGAGCGTCCGGCGTCACGTGAGCTCGAGCTCGACTTCTGAGACCTCGCCGTCGTCGATGAGAAAGGAGCGCACCTCGGGCTCGGCGCTGTTCTTCGATACGCCGACGATGATCCACTCGACCCCTGGCCAACCGAATGAGAAGTTCACGTCGGTCTGAGAGGGCACGGGGTCCGAGCGCGTGTGCGAGTGATAGATCGCCCCGAGCTCGCCGCCCCCGGACTCGATCTGCTCGAGCAGCCGGAACATCTTCAGGCCGTCGACCTCGAAGCGAAAGGGGCTCGCGGCCTGGTTCTCGAGCGCATGCACCGTGGTCGCGGCCCCGTGCTGGGCGGCGACGATGCCGCAGCATTCGTTCGGCGCGTCGCGGACGGCGTGCGCGACGATGTCGTCCAGCAGGGCGCGGTCGATCCTCACGCGGCCAAGGCTACGCCTTGATCTGCTTGGCGTCCGCGACCTCGTCGTCGTTCGAGTTCATGCTCGAGAGGGAGTTCTTGAATTCGCGCATGCCCCTGCCGAGCGATTTTCCGGCCTCGGGCAGGCGCTTGGGCCCGAGCACGACGAGCGCGATGACGAGCACGATGATGAGTTCCATGGGTCCGATTGGCATTGGTGCTGACAGCTCCTCGTTTATCTGACGGTCAGGGCACCACGCATGCAGCGGCGTGGGCACAGCATGTAGGTGTAGCGCTCCGGAGCAGGAAAACGATCACTTCTCGTGACCACGTTCATTCCTCCTCGCCGGTCTCGAGGGCGTGCGGCACCGGCGGCTTGCCCGCCGCCTGACGCAGCACGACGAGGTGCTGGCCCTCGTTGGCCATGATCGAGGCGGCCGTCTGCAGCAGCTTCGCGTCGACGAGCTCGCGGCTGGCGTCGTAGTAGGCGGCCACGGCGGACGTCTCGAGCTCGATCGCGAAGTGCAGGACGTCGGCCTGGGACTTCACATCGCCGATGCCCTCCACGACGTCATCGATGTCCTTGACGCCGGCCGGCTTGGGGGGCACCGTGCCGCGCAGTGCCGTCAGCGCGGCGACGAGCTCGTCGGCGTGCTCCTGCTCCTGAGCGAGGAACAGCTTCGCGACCCGCTCCACTCGCGCCGACAGCAGCCCGCGGTCGATCAGCGTGTCGTACGCGAGGACCGCGACGCGCTCGAGCTTGATCGCGCTCTCGAGGATCCCGAGGTCGCCCTCCTGCGCCGCGAACGCCTTGCGAACGGACAGCAGCAGCGGAATGCTCGACGCCGCCACGACGGCCCCGCCGGCGGCGATGCCGCGCCGCAAGAGCTCGCGGCGGTCGCGCTCGAACTCGGCGATCTGGGCCGTGTCGGCATCACCGTCGACGATCGTGATCGGAGGCTGACGGCGCTTGGCCATCAGCGCACCTCGCCCGTGACGAACGCGCTCGGGACGGGCGGCAGGTCGAGCGCACCGCGCAGCAGCGCGATGTGCTCGGCCTCGCTCGTGAGGATCGCGGCCACGGTCCCGCGCAGGTCGCTCTCCGTGAGCTTCGGCAGCGCGTCGATATAGGCCGCGACCGCCGTGTTCTCGAGCTCGACCGCGGACGTCAGCACGTCGCTTTGAGAACGCCATGCTGGGAAGTCGTAGGAGGACTTCGTCCTGTTCGGCCTGCCGCCCGCGTCTTTGATCGCGCTCACGAGCGCGTCGGCGTGCTCCTGCTCGTGCTCGAGAAGGTCCTTGGCGATCTGCAGCACGCCGCCCCTGAGCAGCGCCGCGCCCTCCTTGTAGGCGGCGACGACCATGAGCTCGAGATCGAGCGCGCCGTTGAGGATCTCGACATCGGCCAGGTCGCGGTCGGCGTCGCCGTCGGCGCTGCCGGCCTTGTCGTCGTCACCGCAGGCAGCGAGGAACACCGCCGAGCCGCTGGCGAAGCCGATACCCGACGTCTGAAAGAAGCGCCTGCGCGAGAGCGGGTCACGCAGGAAGCTGTCGATGTCCATCCTTGCCAGCCTCCTGTTGGGGTACCCAGACTGTGACTGACTGCGGGCTCAGGCGCCCGCCGGATCACCACCAGACGGTGGCGTCCACGTCCCCGAGCTCCTCGATCGGCTTCGTGTAGATGCCGGAGGAAAGGTACTTCCAGCCGTCGTCGCAGACGATGAAGACAACGTTGCCTTCGTCGAGCTCAGCGGCTATGCGCACCGCCACGCGGGCGATCGCGCCCGACGAGACGCCCGCGAAGATGCCCTCCTCGTCGAGCAGCTTCTTCGTCCAGATGATCGCGTCGTGGTTCGTGACGACGATCTTGCGGTCCAGGACGCTGAGGTCGATGATCGGCGGGATGAAGCCGTCATCCAGGGAGCGCAGGCCCTGCACGGGTTCGCCCTGCATCGGCTCGGCGGCGACGATCATCACGTCGTCGCCGAATTCCTCCTTGAAGCGCCGTCCGTTGCCCATGAGCGTGCCGCCGGTGCCAAGGCCGGCCACGAACGCGGCGATGCTGTCGAGCTCCTCTAGGATCTCCTTCGCCGTGCCGTTGTAGTGAGCGAGCGGGTTGGCCTCGTTGCCGTACTGGTAGGGCATGTAGTAGGCGTCGGTGTCCTGCGCCATCTCGTTGGCCATCGCCACCGCGCCGTTTGAGCCCTGGTCGCCGGGGCTGTAGACGATCTCGGCGCCGTACATCTCCAGGAGCTGGACGCGCTCCGGCGTGACGTTGCTGGGCATGACGACCTTCAGCGGGTAGCCCTTGCGCTTGCAGATCATCGCGAGGCTGATGCCGGTGTTGCCCGATGTCGGCTCGAGGATCGTCTGGCCGGGCCCGATGAGCCCCTTCTCCTCGGCATCCTCGATCATCGCGCGAGCGACGCGGTCCTTCACCGAGCCCGTGGGGTTGGCCGACTCCATCTTGGCCCAGATGCGCACGCCTGGCTTGGGGCTCAGGCGCTTGAGCTCGACCAGCGGGGTGTTGCCGATCGCCTGGACGATGTCGCCGTAGCGACCGCCGCAGGGGCGGTTCTGGAGCGGCGGGAGGCCCATCAGGTCACCGAGTGTAGCCAGTTCGTCTCGCCGTCCAGAGAGGCCGAGGCGCCACGTTCGGCCGGCTGCGAACGCTTTCGGACGGTCGAATTCGCCATCTTCCTTCCGATCGTGCTCGCGCTCTCGTGGGCGCTCATGTCGCGCCCGCGCATCTGGAAGCCGTTGATGCTGGGTGCGAGCTACGTCTTCTACAGCGCGGCCAACCCGATGTTCTGCATGCTGCTCGCGGGGATCACGCTCGGCGAGCGCCCTTCACCCGAATCCACACGTTCTGCCGGGCGCCGCCGACGGCGAGCCTACAGGCCCTCCCCGGCGCACCTGCGGATCGCCGCCGCGTACATCCTCGCCATCGTGGCATAGCCTCCCGGAGTGGCGTGCACGCCGTCGCGGGCGAGCAGCGACCGCTCGCTGGAGACCGCTCCCGCCCAGTCGACGATCTGCAGCCCGAGCGCGAGCTGCTCCTGTTGGGCAAGCTGCCCGAGCCGGCGGTTCACCCTCGCGTAGCTCCTGCCGCTGTACGGCGGTCTGACGATCGTCGCCCACACCGCGCAGCCGCCCGAGCGAGTGGCGGTCGCGCGGACCGCGGCCTCGAGCCGGCTGACGTTGCGCGGGTCGTCGTTCGTGAACAGGCTGAAGGCGAGGATCGCCGGCGGCTTGGACCGCTGATCGAGGATCCGCAGGCCTGTCGCCAGCGGCCGGGACTTCCGCGCGTCGACCTCCACGCGCCAGCCGCGCAGCTCGGCCTTCAGCGCAGACTTCATCCCCACCGCGAGCGAGTCGCCGATGACGAGCACCTCGCGCGGCAACGCCCGCGACGGCCGCTTCCTCGAGCGGTTCTGCTTGGGCTTGCTCGGCCCGGAGCGGGCAAGCACGGTCCGCGGACCGAACAGCTCCACCGTCACGACGGCGGACCCGCTGGCGAGCTTTCTGTCCGGCCCGGCGTCGAGCGGCACGAATCGCACCGACGGCCGGGTGCGCAGCTTCAGCGAGGACGACCACGTCCCGTCGGCGCCGGCGGTCGTCTGCGACAGGCACGGATCGGGCCTGCAGCCCGCGCGGAAGAAGACCCTGCTGTTCGGTGCCGCCAGCCCGCGCACCTTGACGCGGGCGATCCAGGCGCCGCTCTTCGTCTCCCTGGCGCGGACGCGCTTGCCGTCCGCCGGCACAGCGATCTTGACCGGCGCGGCCCTCTTTGTCTTCGCCGGCGTCGAGGAGGCCTTCGGCGACTCGCGCCCGCACGCCGCGAGCAGCGAGCACGCGAGGCACAGCGCGGCGACGGCACGAGCTCGGCGCAGAACGGTCATCGCTTCCGCCGCGGCAGCGCGTG
>JALZJA010000338.1 GCA_030860005.1 Actinomycetota bacterium | reverse complement strand
TGGAGCTTGATATGGTCGATCATCGCCGCCGAGCGTACGCGGTCGGCGGCGCGCCAACCAGCGATTTCCGTTTGAAGATGCGGGCAAGCAGGGAACTCGGTCTCCATGGCACACGAAGACCTCAACGACCGGTCGATCAGCGATCTGCTCCAGCGCCTGTCGCAGCAGACGCAGACGCTTGTGCGCGACGAGATCCGACTCGCGCTGCTCGAACTTCAGGACAAGGGCAAGCGCGCCGGCCTCGGCGCTGGCCTCTTCGGCGCCAGCGGGCTCATCGCGCTGTTCGGCGTCGCGACGCTGATCGCGGCCGCCGTCCTGCTGCTCGCGACCGCCATCGAGGCGTGGCTGGCGGCGCTGATCGTGGCCGTGGCTCTGCTCGGCGCAGCCGGTCTCCTGGCGCTCGGCGGCAAGAAGGAGATCGAGCAGGCGATCCCGCCGGCACCCACCGAGGCGATCGAGAGCACGAAGGACGACGTCGAAGCCGTCAAGGAGCACGTCGGCCACCGTTCCGAGCGCATGGCCCGCCGATGAGCGCGGCTGACGAGATCGGCGAGCAGCCCGACGAGCGCGAGGTGCTGCACGAGGAGATCGCTCAGACGCGCGAACAGCTCGGCGAGACCGTGGAGGCGCTCGTCAACAAGGCCGACGTCAAGGCGCAGGTGCACGACAAGGTCGAGGAGACCAAGGACGATCTGCGCGCAAAGCAGCAGAAGGTCGTGGGCCAGGCTTCAGGCGTGGCTCGCCAGCCGATGACGTATTGGGCGATTGCGGGAGCGGCTGCGGTGCTGCTGGTGCTCGGGCGGCTGCGGCGCAAGAAGTAGACGCAGCGGGGAACTCAGCCGTCGTCGAGCATCTGGCGCTGCACCGCCCAGCGCGAGAGCTCGTGGCGGCTTGACAGCTGCAGCTTGCGCAGCACCGCCGAGACGTGTGCCTCGACGGTCTTCGACGAGATCCCGAGTCGCAGCGCGATCTCCTTGTACATGTATCCGCGCGCGATGTGCTGCAGGACCTCGCGCTCGCGCGGCGTGAGCTGGTCGAGGTCGGCGTCGCGGTCGGCCGCCGGGGCGGGCGCGGCGCCGGCGAACGCGTCGAGCACGAAGCCTGCCAGCCGCGGCGAGAAGACGGCGTCGCCGTCGTGCACGCGCCGCACGGCGTCGGCGAGGTCCGCCGCGCCGATCGTCTTCGTCACATATCCACGCGCGCCCGCACGGATGACGGCGATGACGTCCTCGGCCGCGTCGGACACCGACAGCGCCAGGAAGCGCACGCCCGGAACATCGCCCGCCTGGCGGATCACCTCGAGCCCGCCGCCGTCGGGCATGTGCACGTCGAGCAGGACGACGTCGGGGGTGTGCGCACGGATGAGGGCGGTCGCCTCGGCGACGGTGGCCGCCTCCCCCACGAGCTCGACGAGACCGTCGAGCTCGGCGCGCACGCCGGCGCGGAAGAGCGCGTGGTCGTCGACAAGCGCGACGCGCGGATCGCTCACGGCTCGCTCCGTTCGAGCACGAGCTCGACCTCGGTGCCGCCGCCCGGCGAGGCGGTGATCGCGGCACGGCCGCCGTGGCGCTTCATGCGCCCGATGATCGAGTCGCGCACGCCGCGGCGGTCGGCGGGTATCGCAGCGGGATCGAAGCCCGGGCCGCGGTCGCGGACGAACACCTGGAGGCGCTCGTCGCCGGCCTCCGCGTAGACGGCGACCGCCGAGCCGTCGCCGAACCTCGCCGCGTTGAGCATCGCCTCGCGGGCGGCGGCGACGAGCGCCTCTCCGTCGCGATCGAGTCGCGCGTCGCCGACCGCCACGACCTCGACCGCCACGCCATGGGCCTCGTCGATCTGCTCCGCGGCTGTCTCCAGCGCCGCCACGAGCCAGCGCTCGCCCGCGTCGCGGACCGGCGTGCCCGTCAGCCACGTGCGCAGCTCGCGCTCCTGGCGGCGTGCGAGCGCGGCGACCTCGCGCGGATCCCCGGCCCGCTTCTGGACCAGCGCCAGCGTCTGCAGCACGGAGTCGTGCAGGTGCGCGGCGACCTCGGCGCGCTCCTGTGAGCGTATGCGCTCGGCGCGCTCGGCCGACAGCGAGGTGAGCAGGCGCACGAAGAACGGCGCGAAGATCACGACGAGCGCGATCGCCACGACGACCGCGACGAGCGCGACATCGGCGGCGGCGGCGAGCGCGCCGCTGACCTGAAGGAACACGAGCGCCGCCGCGACGACGAGCGTCACGCCGATGCCGATGCGCGAGATGACGATCGGGCGCCCCCCGGGCGCGACGGCCGGCCGCGCGGGCGCGGCGGTCGCCGCC
>JALZJA010000508.1 GCA_030860005.1 Actinomycetota bacterium | reverse complement strand
GCTGCAACGCGCCGAGCGCCTCGGCGTCGGACGGGACGGCAGGACGGATCACGCCTCAGAACAGCAGGTGTTCGAGTCCGATCACCGGCGACTCGGTCAGCTGCGGCACGCGCCGGACGGCGAGCAGAACGCCGGGCATGAACGACTCGCGCGCGTATGAGTCTTGGCGGATCGTCAGCGACTGGCCGACGTCACCGAGGATGACCTCCTGGTGTGCGACGAGGCCGGGCAGCCGGACGGAGTGGATCGCAACGTCGCCCTCCATGAGCTGTGCGGTCCGAGCGGCGGTGCCCGACGGCGCGTCGAGCTTGCCGTCGTGATGCAGCTCGATGATCTCGGCCTTCGCCATGTGCCGCGAGGCCTCGGCCGCGAAGCGCATCATGAGCACGGCGCTGATCGCGAAGTTCGGGGCGATGAAGACGTTTGCGGGTGGGTTGGGACCGATCTCGCGAAGCGGCTCGATGTCAAAGCCGGTCGTCCCGATGACGACGTGCACGCCGGCCGCCACACACTCCAGCGCGTTGTCGAGCACGGTGTCGGGGCGAGTGAAGTCCACGACGACGTCGGCATCGTCGAGCACGTCGGCGAGCGACGTGCCGAGCGCCGGGTCCGCGCGGCCGCTCAGCTCGAGATCGTCCGCGCCCTCGACGGCGGTGACGACCGCCTGCCCCATCCGCCCGGCGGCGCCTGCCACCGCGACCCGCAGACTCACCGAGCCCCGACCTCCGCGGCCACGGCCGGCAGCTCCGGCACGACCGGCTCGAGCGCGCGCCGGAACGCATCCTCGTCGTTGCCGATCCCGACGGCGCTCAGCCGCTCGGGCGCCAGCAGCTCGCCGGTCAGCGCAGACACGTCCTCGAGCGTCACGGCCTCGATGCGCTCCACGACCTCGTCGACGGACAGCAGCGGCAGCCCGCCGAGCACGGCGGTGCCGAGGCGGTTCATCCGCGCCGCCGTCGACTCCAGCGCAAGCACGAGGCGGCCCTTCACGTTCTCCTTGGAGCGGTTGAGCTCCTCGTCCGTCACCCCGTCCTCGCGTAGGTGCCTGAGCTCGTCGGCGACGACCTCCAGCGCCGGGGCGACGTTGTCGGGCCGCGTGCCGAGATAGAGGCCGATCAGGCCGCCTCCCGCATAGAGCGACTGAAACGAGAACACGCTGTAGGCCAGACCGCGCTCCTCGCGCACCTTCTGAAACAGGCGCGAGGACGACGTCCCGCCGATGATGTTGTCGAGCACGCGGGCAACGAAGCGGCGCTCGTCGTCGCGCGCGAGCCCCGGCGCGCCGAGACAGACGTGGTACTGCTCGGTGTCCTTGCGCAGGAAGCGCACGCGCGGCGGAAGCTGGTCGGGCAGCGGCGGCGCCGCCTGCGATGGCGATCGATGGGGCAGCTCGATCGATTGCGCCAGCTCGAGGACCGCGTCGTGCTCGACCGAGCCCGCGGCCGCGATGATGACCTCCTGCGGAACGTAGTGGGTGGCATGGAAGCCGGCCAGTCCCTCGGCGCTCGTGCTCGACACGACGTCGGCGCTGCCGAGGACCCCGCGCCCGAGCGGGTGATCGCCGAAGACCGCCTCGCCGAGCACGTCGAAGACGCGGTCCTGCGGGTCGTCCTCGTACATCGCGATCTCCTCGAGCACGATCTCGCGTTCGTTGGTGAGGTCGTCGCCGTTGAGGCGCGGATGCCAGACCATGTCCGCGACGATGTGAAACGCCTCGGCCAGGTGCTCGTCGATCACCCGGGCGTACACCGACGTGAACTCCTTGCCGGTGCCGGCATTCAGCTCGGCCCCCATCGTGTCGAAGATCTGATCGATCTCCAACGAGCCGTAGCGGGCGCTGCCACGGAACAGCATGTGCTCGACGAGGTGCGACAGCCCCGCTTCGGCGTCGGTCTCGCACGCCGAGCCGGTCGGGATCCAGAATCCGAGCGTCGCGGATCGGACGGTTGGCATTGCCTCCGTCACGACCCGGACGCCGGAGTCCAGGACGGTCAGTCGATGATCCGTCAGGGCGCTACCCGCGTTCGGGATCGCCGTGGCGCGGGCGCCCGGAGCCGCGCCGGCCGCCGCCGCGGTCGCCGCCGCCACGGTCGCTGCG
>JALZJA010000489.1 GCA_030860005.1 Actinomycetota bacterium | reverse complement strand
TCATCGAGGGCGTCCACGAGTCGTTCCTCGAGGCCGGCGCCGACGCGCTGCAGACCGACACGTTCCAGGCCAGCCGGCTGAAGCTCGACGAGTGGGGTCTCGGCGACGAGACGGTCGAGATCAACCGAACGGCTGCCGAGATCGCCCGTCGCGCGGCCGGCGAGGAGCGCTTCGTCGCCGGCTCGGTCGGGCCGACCGGCTTCCTGCCCGCCTCCGACGACCCGACGCTCGGCAACATCTCCTTCCGCGCGCTCGTCGAGACGTTCAGCGAGCAATGCGTCGGACTCATCGACGGCGGCGTCGACGTCATCCTCATCGAGACCGCGCAGGACATCCTCGAGGTCAAGGCCGCGATCTTCGGTGCCCGCGAGGCGATGCACCACACGGGGCGCGAGGTGCCGATCCAGACGCATGTCTCGCTGCTGCCCAACGGCGGCAAGATGCTGCTCGGGACCGACATCTCGGCGGTGCTCGCGACGCTCGAGGCGCTCGACGTCGCCGCGATCGGCCTGAACTGCTCGACCGGGCCCGAGGACATGCGCGACGCGATCCGCTTCCTCGGCGAGTACTCCCCCGTGCCCGTGGCCTGCGTCCCGAACGCCGGCATCCCGATTCAGGGGCCGAACGGCGAGACGATCTTCCCCGAAGGCCCGGACCAGTTCGCGAGCACGCTCGTCGAGTACGTCGACCGCTACGACGTGAGCATCATCGGCGGCTGCTGCGGCACGACGCCGGAGCACATCCGCGCCGTCGCCGAGGGCGTGAAGGGCCGCCGCGCGAAGCCGCGCCCGGTGCCGCGCGCCGTGAACGTCAGCTCGATGATCTCCGCGACGCCGCTCGTACAGGAGCCGCGGCCCACGATGGTCGGCGAGCGCGTCAACTCGCAGGGCTCGCGGCGGGCAAAGGAGCTGCTGCTCACCGACGACTACGACGGGCTCACGCAGATCGCCGAGGACCAGGTCGACGGCGGCGCGCACGTGCTCGACCTGTGCGTGGCGCTGACCGAGCGCGAGGACGAGGACGAGCAGATGCGGCGAGTCGCCGAGCGCGTCTCGCTCACGCAACCTGCCCCGATCCAGGTCGACTCGACCGAACCGCAGGTCATCGAGGCGGCGCTCGAGCAGATTCCGGGGCGCGCGATCGTCAACTCGATCAACCTCGAGGCCGGGCGCGACAAGCTCGACCGCGTCGTGCCGATCGCGCTCGCTCACGGCGCCTGCCTGATCGCGCTGACGATCGACGAAGTCGGCATGGCGAAGACCGCCGAGCGCAAGCTCGAGATCGCCAGGCGGCTGAAGGAGCTGTGCTGCGACGAGCACGGGCTCGACCCCGAGTCGCTCATCTTCGACTGCCTGACGTTCACGCTGACGACCGGCGACGAGGAGTGGCGCCCGTCGGCGGTCGAGACGATCGAGGGGATCCGTCTCATCAAGGAGCACATCCCGATGGTCAAGACGTCGCTCGGCGTCTCGAACGTCTCGTTCGGCGTCTCGCCGAAGGCACGCGCGGTCCTGAACTCCGTGTTCCTGCACCACTGCGTCGAGGCGGGTCTGGACCTCGCGATGGTCAACCCGAACCACATCACGCCCTACAGCGAGATCGGGGAGACCGAGCGCAAGCTCGCCGACGACCTCGTCTTCAACCGCCGCGAGGACGCGCTGGAGATCTTCATCGCGCACTTCGAGACGGACTCCGAGGAGGCCGAGGACGAGAAGGCCGATCCGACCGAGGGCATGGAGCCCGAGGAGGCGCTGCACTTCCACATCCTGCGCCGCAAGAAGGAGGGCGTCGAGGATTGGATCGACGCTTCGGTCGAGAAGATCGGGGCGGTCCCGACGCTCAACGACGTGCTGCTGCCGGCGATGAAGGAGGTCGGCGACAAGTTCGGCGCCGGCGAGCTGATCCTGCCGTTCGTGCTGCAGTCGGCAACGGTCATGAAGCGCGCGGTGGCCAAGCTCGAGGACTACCTCGACAAGGTCGAGGGCTACACGAAGGGGACCGTGGTGATCGCGACGGTCTTCGGCGACGTGCACGACATCGGCAAGTCGCTCGTCAACACGATCCTCACGAACAACGGCTACACCGTGGTCGACCTCGGCAAGCAGGTGCCGATCTCGAACATCCTCGAGGCCGCACAGGAACACAACGCGACCGCCATCGGGTTGAGCGCGCTGCTCGTCTCGACCTCGAAGCAGATGCCGCTGTGCATCGAGGAGCTGCACTCCAAGGGGCTCGAGTACCCGGTGCTCATCGGCGGCGCCGCGATCAACCGCGACTTCGGCCTGCGCGTGCTGTACCCGCACGGGCGCGACTCCGACGAGGTCTACGAGCCCGGCGTCTTCTATTGCAAGGACGCCTTCGAGGGCCTGCACAAGATGGACCAGCTCATCGAGGAGGACGGCCGCGCCGCGCTCCTCTCCAAGACGCGGGCCGACGCCAAGCGCTTCCGCGATCACGGCAAGGACCCGCCACCGCTGATCACCGACGACGACTCGGTGCGCTCGGCCGCGCGGGCGGACGTGCCGATCCCGACGCCGCCGTTCTGGGGCGCACGCGAGATCGAGGTGCCGCTCGACGACATCTACCCGCACCTCGACACGCACGTGCTGTTCAAGCTGCACTGGGGCGGGCGCGGCGTGAAGGGCGCGTCCTGGCGCAAGCTCGTCAGCGAGGACTTCCAGCCGCGCCTGGAGCGCATGTGGCGTGAGCAGGACTACCTGCGTCCGCGCGCCCGGCTGGGCTACTTCCCCTGCTACGGCGAGGGCAACGACGTCGTCGTGCTCGACCCCGACGACCGAGAGACGATCCTCGAGCGGCTCGTCTTCCCGCGCCAACCCGCCCACCACCGCATCTGCCTTGCGGATTTCTTCCGCCCGAAGGACAGCGGCGAGCTCGATGTCGTCGCGCTGCAGGCGGTGACCGTCGGCCCGGAGGTGACCGAGGTCATCGCGCGTCTCGAGGCGCTGGGCGAGTTCGCCGAGCAGCTGTTCACGCACGGGGTGGGGGTGCAGGCGGCCGAGGGCACCGCCGAGTGGCTGCACTCCGTCGTGCGTCGAGATTTCGGCATCGGCCCCGCCGAGGGGCGGCGCTACTCGTGGGGATACCCGGCGTGCCCCGAGCAGTCCGAGCACGAGAAGGTCTACCGGCTGCTCGATGCGCCCGCGATCGGGCTCTCGCTGACCGGTGGATGGGCCGTCGAGCCCGAGCAGTCCACGCTGGCGATCATCTGCCACCATCCGCAGGCGGTCTACTTCGGAATGAAGTCCGGTTTCCTGCCCAAGGAGAAGGCCCCCGACGACATCATCGCCGGCTCGGACCGCGACGCCACGACGCACAAGCTCGATCACGACCCGGAAGAGGGCCCGCCCGCGGACGAGCCGGCGCTGGCCAGCGAAGCGCGGGCGTAGCTGCGCTGGTCGCGCGCTCGACCGTGAAGCGGACGTCGCGGGCTCGGAGAGCCGGGAGGTCGTCAGTGTCGTGAGGTGCGATGCGCTGCG
>JALZJA010000461.1 GCA_030860005.1 Actinomycetota bacterium | reverse complement strand
CCGGTTGCCCGGACGCCGAGCATCCGGTTGCCTCCGGCGTCGTCGTGGACATCGCGGCCGACGGAAGTACCTACACGGTCTCGCAGGAGTCCAAGACCAACACGAATTTCATCATCGAGCGCGTCGGCGCGAATTACGTGCGCACGTGCACCGTGCCGGACTCCGGCGGCTGCCGCGCCGGCGGCACGTGGTAGCCGGCGCGCGTCTCGCACGTCCGTCGAGCGGTCTCATGTGCACTCACCTTGGGGGAGCCCGGCACCGATGGGGCCGCATGAGCATGCGGCGGAGTACGGACGAGCGCGGGTTCACGCTCGTCGAGATCATGGTGGCGATGGTGGTGCTGCTGGTCGGTGTCCTCGGCACGGTCAAGCTCATCGATTCCGCCAACGCCACCACCGTGAAGACTCGGGCGCGCGAGACGGCCAACAACCTCGCTCGTGAGATCGTCGAGAATGCCCGCGTCGTCGACTACGACACGCTCACGGCCGCCGACGTGGAGCCGGCGCTGCAGGAGAAGCCCTCGCTCGCCGACTCGACGCCCAGCACGTCCGTCTGGACGGTGGACCGCGGAAACAAGACCTACACGGTGACGGCTACGGCGTGCACGTACGACGACGCGAAGGACAGCGTCGCCACGGCCCACAACTCCTCGTTCTGCTCGAACACGCCGACCGTCACGCCTGCGACCGACGTCAATCCCGACGACTTCCGGCGCGTGGACCTCACGATCACGTGGCCGCTGCGCGGCGCCACCGGCACGGTCAGGCAGAGCGTGCTCATCATCAACCCTTCCGGCGGCCTCGGGCCGCGGATCGTGACCTTCCTGCCCAACGGCTCGACCACGCCCAGCATCACGATCACGAACGCGGCGACGACGAGCGTCCCGTTCACCGTGACGTCGAGCTTCGCGGCATCGGTGAACTGGGCGGCCGACGACTCGGTCTCCAGCGGCCAGGCGAACGGCGGGCCCAGCACGTGGACGTTCTCGTGGTCGCTCGGCCAGGCGCTCGACACGAATGCGCCATACCGCCGCGACGGCACCTACGAGCTCACCGCCCAAGCCATCGACACCGTCGGGATCCCGGGCGACCTGCGCTCGGTCGTCGTGACCGTGAACCGCTCGCTCGCGCAGGCGCCGACGGGCGTCGCCGGCGGGCGCAACGACCGCTTCGCGGGTGGTCCGACCGGCCAGATCGTGGACATCGACTGGGAGCCGAACAAGGAGCGCGACATCCGCGGTTACCGCGTCTACCGCGCCGGCCCCGACGGTGAGGTCGATACCGATGACGACGTGCTCGTGTGCCCCGCGTCCGGCGGCGAGCTCGCGGAGACCGCGTGCGCCGACACGAATCCGCCGCCCACGGCGACGAGGTACTACGTCAGGGCGCTCGACACAGACGCCGGCAGCACGAACGTGCGGCCGGGGACGCTCTCGGCGGTCATCGACGTACCGGCGAGCGCGACCGACCGGCCGACCTTCGCGGACGGCACCGCGCTCGACGTCAGCGTCGTCGGCGGTAAGCCGACCCTCTCCTGGGACCCGGCCGCCGACAGCGACGGAACGATCAGCTTCTATCGCATCTACCGCGACACGGGCGCGGGCTTCGGAGGTCGCTACGACCGCACCGAGACGAGCTCGCCCAACTACACCGACCCTGCGCCGGGTGCGAGCACGACGCATACGTACTGGGTAACGGCGGTCGACGACAGCTACAACGAGTCCGATCCGATCGGTCCGGTGACCTCGCCATGAGATCGCGCGACGAGTCCGGCTTCTCGCTCATCGAGCTGCTGACGGCGATGACCATCACGCTCGTCGTGCTCAGCGCCACCCTGCTGACGTACAACACCTTCCTCACCAACGACGCGCGGGCCCGCAAGCTCGACGAGTCGCAGGACAAGGTCCGGCTCGCCGTCGACCGCGTCGCGCGCCAGCTGCGCAACCTCGCCACCCCGACCGACGCTGGGTCGTCGATCGACCTCGCCTCCTCGTACGACTTCATGTTCCTGACGTCCGATCCGGTCAAGCGTCGCGTGCGCTACTGCCTGGAACCGTCAGCCGGCGGCACGAACGAGAAGCTCTGGTTCCAGGCGGCGTCGGGCGTCGGCGACCCGACGCCCGCCATGACCTCCGCCTGCCCCGGCAGCGGCTGGGACCAGCGGTCGCTCATCTCCGATCGCGTCGTCAACCGCATCGGCGCAGCGGATCGCCCCGTGTTCAGCTTCGGGTGCTCGAAGCGGACTCCCGCCGGGCAGTCGTGCACGTCCTCGAGCTCGCTGTACCCGCGCGTGCTGTCGGCGCGCGTCGATGTCTATGTCGACGTCAACGCCGCCGACAAGCCCCCGGCTGCGACTCGCCTGAGCTCCGCGGTCTACCTGCGCAACCAGAACGAGCCCCCGGTCGCGTCGTGGGTGCAACCCCCGAGCATTCTCTCCTCGCGGACGCTGCTGTTCAACGGCAGCGCCTCCGACGATCCGGAGGGACGCACGCTGCTGTACCAATGGTTCAAGGGCACGGACGAGCCGCTTCCGCCCGCAGCCTGCAAGCGCGAGCTCACCCCGGCGGAACGCACGCTGATGGAAGCAACTCTCATGGGAGAAGGAGTCACCTTGACCTACAAGTTCCCCACGGACGACGGCAGCTCGCAGCCGGTTCGGCTGCGCGTCACCGATGCCGGCTGCCTGACATCGGAAACCGCTTCGTACACCGTGAGCATCCCATGACGGGCGTTCGCAGCCAGAGCGGATCGGCGATGATCACGGCCGTCGTGCTCATGTCGCTCATGCTCGTGATCGGCCTGTCGGCGGTCGCGCTCGTCGACCAGCAGCAGAAGGAGTCCGGCAAGCAGCGCCATCGCGAGTCCTCGCTGAACCTCAACGAGGGCGTGCTCTACGGGCAGGCCTTCGTGCTCGCGCGCAACTGGCCGTCGGCCAGCGCCGGCGTCGGCGGAGCGTTCCCGTTGAGCTGCGACTCCACGGTGAACACGACCACGCAGTGCCCGGACCGCAACGTGCTGGCCGCGGCAAACAGCTCAAACCCCGATCTGGCGAACTTCAACATCACGGACTTCAAGGCCGCCGCGTCGTGGCTGACGAAGGTCCGCGACAACGGCGGGTCGCTCGCCGCGACCTACGATCCCGCGCAGGCCGAGGTCGCCCAGGCCGGCTGCCCGAAGACGCCCTGCACGCTGGACTACAACAACGATCGCAAGCTGTGGGTCCAGGTCCGCACGAACGTGCGTGGCCGGCCGCGGTCGATCGTGGCGCTGCTGAAGCTCGAGACGTTCCGGGAGAGCTTCCCGAAGTCGGCGATCACCGCCGGCAGTCTCGACATCTCCAACCAGGGCAATCACGGCGGCCATCCGCTGATCGACAACGGCGACTCCCAGATCGCGCTGCGCTGCGACCCGGACGACGGGGACTCGTGCGTCAACTACAACTCGGGGCAGATCTCGAACCCGTCTATCGAGCGGCTGCCGCCCAGTCAGACGGCTGCCATGACCCCGCCCCAGCTCGATCGCATGAAGGCGCGGGCGATCGCCGACGGCACGTACTTCCCCGGCTGCCCGGGCAACGACCTGTCCGGAAGCGTCGTCTGGGTCGAGAACTGCCCCAGCTACAACGGCGCCGCGTCGCTGACATCAGTGTCATGCACGCTGCCCTACGATCCCCCGCGGACCGACCAGTGCATCAACACGTATGAGAAGCCCGGCATCCTCATCTGGCACAAGGGCACCGCGAAGCTGAGGGGCAACAAGACGTTCGTCGGGCTGATCTACATGGTCAACGACTCCGACGGAAGCGGCGGGCTCGACGGAGACGATGACCCGGTGCTCTCGCTCGGCGGCGGCTTCTCCGTCTTCGGGGCGATCTCCGTCGACGGCCAGGGCAAGCTCGAGATCGGCTCCAACGCCGAGCCGAACGTCAAGTACGACGCCAACATCTTCAACGCGCTGGAGTCCTACGGCAC
>JALZJA010000438.1 GCA_030860005.1 Actinomycetota bacterium | reverse complement strand
GCTCGGCGCCGACGGCGTGCGCAACGTCCGCGGCGCCAAGGTCGCCCGCGGCGAGCCTCGCGGTCTGACCGCCCAGCAGTACGGCCGGCTGCTGCGCATGCCCGATCTACGCACGACGGCCGGCAAGCGCGACCTCGCGCTGCTGTACCTACTCGGCACCGCGGGACTGCGGCGCGCCGAGGCCGCCGCACTGCTGATCTCAGACGTCGACGAGCATCCTCGTGCCGAATACGCACGGCTCCGCCGCGCAATCGCGCGCTCTACGCCGTGGTGGGTCACGGTGCGCCGCGGCAAACGCGGGGGCAAGCGCCGCGTCCCACTCGAGCAGGCCGCGCTCGACGCGCTGACGAGCTGGGTCCGCGTTCGCCCAACCTGCGCGCACGACGAGCTGCTCGTCTCGCTGCCCCGCAACGGCCAGCCCCCCAGCCGCTGACTGTCCGCGACATAACCCGGATCGTGACGCGCTATGCCGCGGCCGCGGGCCTGCCCGAAGATCGCCGCTCGCCGCACGTGCTGCGCCACACGTTCTGCACCCACCTGGCCGACGCCGCCGTCGCGATCGACGTCATCCGCGAGCTCGCCGGACACGCCGACATCCGCACCACGACGATCTACACCGCCGTCCACGACGATCGCCTCGAGGACGCGATCGACGATGCCGCCCGCCGGCGCCGCGGCCTCGGCAAGAGGACATACAGCGCTGACGGTCGTGGCTGACACGGCGAAACCCGAGAAGAGGACGTTCGCTGACGGTGAAGGCCTCGATGTACGGCTAACCGGAGCGCAGAAGCTCCTTGATGACGAGCGTGACCGCGAACAATCGCTGAACACGCGGGCCCTCGCCGTGGCGGCGGCCGCGGCTGTACTGATGGGCCTGCTTCAACGCCCCATAGTGACGGCGTTCGAGCTAGACCTCTGCTCCGCTGGTGGTATCGCCCTCGCCGCCGCCGCCGCGACATCCGTTGCATCCGCGGCTGGCGTGATCCTCATCGCCGTCCTCGGTGTTCTCCGACCGATGGCGCGCGAGGGGCTGACAAGCACCGCGATGCAGCGCTGGCTTGAGGACGACGGGATGGCCGACGCAGAGCAGACGGCCCGCTACGAGCTCCTCGACGCCGCGGTAAAGGCCACCGCCTCACGCCGTACGGTCAACGAGAAGAAGGCGCAGGCCCTGGGCCGCGGATACGCCCTGCTGGTCGCGGAGGTTGTCGCGGTGTCCCCGGTCCTCGTTACCCTTGCTTTGAGATGAGCGACAACGCAGACAAGCGTGCTCCACCCCCGCCTCCGCCGCCACCTCCCCCCGAGGACAAGGTGCCGCGTCTTCCGGCCGATATGCAGCAGTTCAACGGCAGCGATGACCAGCCGGCACGTCGTAAGGGATGACCGACGGCGCGAAGACCGGCGCGAAGGCTCCCGTCAAACAGGCTGAAACACCAGCGCCTCAGCCCGCAAAGGTGCCACGTCGCCGCGCACAGATGGAACGCTTGGTCGAAGCCGAGACTCGAGAGTCTCGTAAGGACCAAGACCAGGCGTAGAGCGCCTCCCGGGTAAGTCCACGGGTCCGATCAGCCGCCCCCGCGTCGCCCGAGGGCGTGGATAATGTCCTTTATCCACGCCCAGGGGGGAGGGGTTTACGCCCGCCCAGCGACTTACCCTGCACCACTGGAACGGCGGACTCAGGCCGCTCCCGGCCCGGCTGGGATCGCGGCCGAGCGGCCGAGATGCCACGCCGCCACGTGTGCGCGGATGACGCGCAGCATCGGCCGCCCGCGGTTGTTCGCGGGGACGGCTCCCTCGATGATCACGTCTCGGAGCGTGATGACCGGTAGGGGGTCCGACAGCGCGTCGATCTGCCGCTGCTCTTCGGCTGTGAGCTCCTCGTCGTCACCCAGCGCCTCGACTCGCTGCGCCAAATCGGCCTCCACCGTCCGCCGGTCGTCGACGAACTGCCGGAAGTTGCTCTGGCGGAACACCTGCCGAAACTGCTCGATGTCGCCGACCATCGGCGCGTCCTGCGGGACCTCCGCCGGGTCGCTGATCG